>JAFTUJ010000080.1 GCA_017466305.1 Thermoguttaceae bacterium | reverse complement strand
TTCCGCCGCGTCCGAAACGAAGACGATTCTTCTGAACGAAGAAGCGAACCCGAAAGAACCGCTCCCGACCCCGACTTGGACGATGCACAGCGTCAAGAACACGGAAATTAAGCTGGAGTGGAGCAAAGTCGAAGACGCGCTGAACTACACGGTGTACTACAAAGAGTCGACGGCTTCGAAGTTCCAACAACTCGTCGCCTCGACGAACTCGACGACCTACTACGGGATTAAAAACCGTACCTACGATTTCTTCGTCGTCGCGAACCCGAAATATAACGACGGTAACGCCGCTTCCGCCGCGTCCGAAACGAAGACGATTCTTCTGAACGAAGAAGCGAACCCGAAAGAACCGCTCGCGACGCCGACCTGGACGAACGTTTCCGCGTCGAAAACGAAGATTTCGTTGTCGTGGAACGAAGTCGACGGCGCGTTGAACTACTCGCTCTTCTACAAAGAAGCGACGGCGAAGAATTTCGTCAAGCTCGTTATCGGCAAAACGTCGACGACCTACTACGGAATCAAGGGGAAAACCTACGAATTCTACTTGGTCGCGAACCCGGAATATAACAACGGTTACGAAGTTTCCGCCGCGTCCGAAACGAAGACGATTACGCTCGACGGTAGTTCGAATGAAGGCGGTTCAACCGGCGGCGGCTCGAACGAAGGCGGTTCGAACGAAGGCGACACGGATCCGACGAAAACGCCGATCGCCGCGCCGGTTCTGAGCTGGAAAGTCGACGGAACGACGATTACGGTTTCGTGGAGCGAAGACAAGACCGAGAAAACGCGCGGTTACAAAGTTTTCTGGAAAGTCAAGGGCGCGAACGGCGATTACCAAGCGTCGAACGAAATTGACGGCACGTCGCACCAAATTACCGGCGTCGCGGGCCAAACCTACGAAATTTACGCGGTCGCTTATCCGAAGAAGAATCTGACGTCCGAATACCGGTACTCGGAGAACTCGAAGACGGTTACCGCGACGATTCCGAAGCAAGAGAATCCGAACGACGGATTAACGCCGTTGCCGAACGCAAAATTGGGTTTGACTTCCATAAAGTTGGGATATGAACAAGAATATGTTGACATTACTTTAACATATGTTGAACCGGACGGTCTTGATTATAAGATTCAGAAGACTGGTCCTTTGGGCGGTCAGATGTCTGTTCCGGGCGCTTGTTTTGCCGTTGCGGTAGAATACCCGGATGGAACTGTGGAGAGCGATATTCTCGAAGTAGAGTCGTATGCCTCGACCGGTCAGCCTAATGCATATAACGTTCAGGTTCCGGTTAAGAGCATTGACGTCGGTAAAAGTCTCACGGTTTATGTTCGTCCGTATGCCAACAGCTATATTCAAAACAAGGGATATACCCACGCGGCGCAATGGTGCGCTAAAACGGTAGGCAAAAATATTCCTGGGGATATGCCGCCTACTTTTGTCGATCCCAATGATTTCATTATTAATTGGGGAAACTAACGCGTAACTAAAAAAAGTGCGCGTTCTGTAGACGCTTCGCTTTGTTGATTTTGAAGCGCAAAATAAAAACCCGGCGCCGATTTGTTCGACGCCGGGTTCGTTCTTTACGGTTTTTAGCGTTCGCTAATTTGCGCTAAACTCACGCGTTTTTCTTTCGCTTGTGTCGAGCGGAAAGCGGGAGGGCACAAGAAAAAACGACGCGCTCGACGTAAAAATCGAGCGCGCCGTTTCAATTTGCGTTAAAGCGCCGTTAGATTAGGCGTTTTTCTTCGCGAAATCGACCATGAAGTCGCGGAGCGCGACGACGCCTTCGCGCGGCATCGCGTTGTAGATCGACGCGCGCTCGCCGCCGACGCTGCGGTGGCCGCCGAGGCTCGCCAACTTGAACGCCTTCGCTTCCTCTTGGAATTTCTTGTCGAGCTCTTCCGTCGGGAGACGGAACGAAACGTTCATAAACGAACGGAACTCTTTGTTCCCGTGGACGCGGTAGAAACCGTTCGAAGCGTCGATCGCGTCGTAAAGGAGCTGCGCTTTCTCGACGTTCTTTTGACGCATGACTTCCAAACCGCCTTGTTCTTTCAGCCATTCGGTAACGAGTTTCATGATGTAAATGCCGAACGTCGGCGGCGTGTTCAGCATCGAGTCTTTATCCGCCAGTTGCTTGTACGAGAACATCGACGGGAGGTCGGCGCCGCTCATTTCGACGAAATCGTCGCGCATAATCACCAGCGTAACGCCCGCCGGGCCCGCGTTCTTTTGAGCGCAAGCGAACAACACGCCGTATTTTTCCATTTGAACCGGACGGCTGAAGATTTCGCTCGACGCGTCGCAGATCAACGGAACCGAAACGTTCGGCTCGGTCGGGAATTGAATCCCTTCGATCGTTTCGTTCGCGCAGTAGTAGCAGTACGCGGCGTCGTCCGACGTTTGCAGTTCCGCGTCGCTCGGTTTGCGGACGAATTTTTCGTCTTGACCGTTCCAAATGACGTTGACTTTGCCTTGCGTCTTCGCTTCCGACGCGGCTTTCTTGCTCCAAGTCCCGGTAACGATATAGTCGCCGGCTTTGTTCGTATTGCGGATGATGTTCATCGGAAGGAGCGCGAATTGCGTGATCGAGCCGCCTTGCAGGAACATAATTTTGTAATTTTCCGGAACGTTCAGGAGTTCGCGGACGTTCGCTTTCGTTTGCGCGAGGATTTCGCCGAATTGCTTCGAGCGGTGGCTGATTTCAAGAATCGAGGCGCCGCAACCGGGGAGGCAAAGGAGTTCTTCTTGAGCCTTTTTCAAAACGGAGACCGGCAGGACGGCCGGACCGGCGGAGAAATTGTAAACGCGTTCTTCCATGGGAGTCGATAATCCTCGTCGTCGAAGTGAAACGGAGGCCGAAGCGGCGGCTTTCCGTCGTCGGCTTGCGCGAACGAGACCGGGAACGGCGCCGAAGCGTCGCTCGGTCGGGAGCGTTCGTTTTCTGAAATCGCCCTCTATTTTACTCCTTTTTAAAAAGCGCGACAGGGGGGGCGGCCCTTCTTCGCGTTTTTAATTTGTTAAACAAGGCGAGATAGGTAAGTAAGGTAAAATAAAACGACGCGTCTCCTAAACTTTTTGTCGAGAAAACGTCGACTTCCCTTGACAAACGGCGCAAATTCTTTTAGATTTTAGAATGGTCGCCAATTTTTCGTTCGTCGCGCTCCGGTTTTCGATTTTTTCGACGGTAAGACGCGGCGGCGGGCGGTTCGCCGAGAACGCTCGACGAACGCCGAAGCGCGATCGAAGCGTTTCCGACGCGACGTCGGAACTGGTTAAACCGGCTCGAGCCCCGATTCGCGGCTCCGCTCGAGCGACCTTTATATAATATTAATTGACGGACGCGGCGCTATGACCGAACCCATTATTGTCAATCCCGTTTTTCTCGCTCGCGAACTCGAACTGCCGCTCGACCAAGTCGAGGCGACGGTCGCCCTGTTGGAAGAAGGGTATCCCGTTCCCTTCATCGCGCGCTATCGCAAGGACCAAACGAAGAATTTGAGCGAAGACGGCGTCGCGAAAGTCGCCGCGGCGTATCAAAAGCAACGTCAACTGACCGACCGCAAACTTTCGTTCCTGAAAACGATCGAATCGCAAGGCAAACTGACTCCGGAACTCGAGCAAAAGATTCGCGAAGCGCGCACCGCTCGCCGTTTGGACGACCTCTATTTGCCGTTTAAGTCGAAGCGTCAAACGTTGGCGCAAGCCGCTCGCGAAAAAGGGCTCGAACCGCTCGCCGACGCGATTTTGAACGCCGCCGACGAATCCGCCGACTTGAACGCGCTCGCCGCGCCGTTCGTCGACGCGGAAAAGGGCGTCGCGACCGTCGAGGAAGCGTTGAAGGGCGCCGCCGATATTATCGCCGAAACGTTCGCCGAAACGTTCGAAGTTCGCCGTCGTTTGCGCGATAAAATCCAACGAACCGGCAAGCTCGTTTCGAAGAAGATCGAAAAGAAGGGCGCCGCCGCGGAACCGGAAGCCGTCGAAACGTCCGAAACGTCCGAAACGTCCGAAACGTCCGAAACGCCGGTCGAACCGGTCGCGGAAGAAACCGCCGTCGAAGCGAACGCGGAAGCGACGACCGAACCGGTCGAACCGGTCGCGGAAGAAGCCGCCGAAGTCGCGGAAGCCGCCGCCGAAACGACCGACGCGAAAGCGAAAGACGCCGCCGCTAAAGCCGACAAAAAGAAGAAAAAGAAGACGTTTAAAGAACAACAAGCGGAACAGCTCGAAAAGCAGTTCGTCGATTACTTCGACGCGTCGTTCGACCTGCGCTCTTGCCCGCCGCACCGCGCGCTCGCGCTGAATCGCGGCGAAAACGCGAAGATCATTTCCGTCAAATTGGACGTCGACGTCGACCAACTGAAAGCGATCGCTCGCGAAACGCTCGTCGCCGAAGGCCGTCCGTTCGCCGACTTCCTGAACGCTTGCGCCGACGACGCCGTCGTTCGTTTGGCCGCGCCGTCGCTCGAACGGGAAGCGCGCCGCGAACTGACCGACCGCGCCGAAGAGCAAGCCGTTTCGGTCTTTGCGAAGAATCTGCGCAACCTCCTGATGCAGCGTCCGCTGAACCGCCGTCGCGTCTTGGCGCTCGACCCGGGCTTTAAAAACGGCTGCAAGCTCGTCGCGCTCGACGAATTCGGGAACGTCCTCGACTTCGCCGCCGTTTTCCTCCAAGGGAACGCCGAGCGCCGCGCCGCCGCGTCCGCGAAAATCGTCGAATTCGTCGAAAAGTACAAGCTGAGCGTTTTCGCGATCGGGAACGGAACCGGTTGCCGCGAAGCCGAAAATTTCGTCGCGAAAATTATCGAGGAAAAGTTTGCCGCCGCCGACGTCGCGTACATCGTCGTCAACGAAGCGGGCGCGAGCGTTTACTCGACGAGCCAAATCGCGAAGGACGAATTCCCGAATTACGACCCGTTGGTTCGCGGGGCCGCGTCGATCGGGCGCCGTCTGCAAAACCCGCTCAACGAATTGGTTAAGATCGACGCGGAACGTCTCGGCGTCGGCATGTACCAACACGACGTCAAGTCGAAGGCGCTCAAAGACGCGTTGACGAACGTCGTCGCGTCCTGCGTCAACCGCGTCGGCGTCGACCTGAACGCCGCGACGCCGGCCATTTTGCGTTACGTCGCCGGGCTCAACCAATTGACGGCCAAGCGCGTGTACGAACGCCGCGTCGCCAACGGCCCGTATCGTCGCCGCGAAGAATTGAAGGAAATCTCCGGACTCGGCGAAACGGCCTTCTCGCACTGCGCCGGGTTCCTGAAAATCGTCGGCGGCGACAACCCGCTCGACGCGACTTGGATTCACCCGGAAAGTTACGAACTCGCGACGAAAATCCTTGAAAAGCTTGGATTTGCCGCCGACGATCTGCGCGTTCCGGCTCGCGTCGCCGAGTTGGCCGAAGCGATTAAAGCGACCGACGCCGCCGCGCTCGCGGAAGAATTTGGCGCCGGGCCGCTCGCCGTCGCCGACTTGCTCGAACAGTTCGTCCGACCGGGCCTCGACCCGCGCGACTCCCTCCCGGGCCCGATTTTCAAGAAGGGCGTCCTGAAAATGGAAGACCTGCAACCGGGGATGGAGCTGACCGGCGTCGTTTTGAACGTCGTTGATTTCGGCGCTTTCGTCGACGTCGGGCTTCACGAGTCGGGCCTCGTTCACATCAGCCAACTCGGCGACTCTTACGTTCGCGACGCGCACCAAAAGGTCGCGGTCGGCGACGTTTTGAAGGTTTGGGTCCTTGAAGACGACCCGAAACGCCGCCGCGTCTCGCTGACGACGCTGGCGCCCGGAACGGTTCGCGAACGTCGCCAAGACGGCCCGCGTCGCCCGCGCCGCGACGAAAACGCTTCCGCCGGAACCGCTTCCGAAAACGGCGGCGAACGTCGTCCGCGTCGCGAACGGGACGGCGAAGAACGTCGTCCGCGCCGCGACCGGGGCGAACGCTCCGAACGTCCGGAAGGGAACC
>JAFTUJ010000079.1 GCA_017466305.1 Thermoguttaceae bacterium | reverse complement strand
TCGCTCAAAAGAGCCGGGCCGCTTTATACAACGACAAACGCGCGGCGCCGCAAAAAAGCGAACGCTTCCCAAATCAAGATAACTTCTATTATAAACGGCGCGCCGCCAAAAATCAAGCAAAATTTTCGCCGTCGCGCCGTCAAAAGCCAAAAAAGAACGGAAACGTCAAAGCTCCAACCGACAAATTCGCCGCAGAATACACAAACGCTTTTCAAACTTTTCAAAGAGTCTTTTTCACCGCGCCGTTTCAAGCCGGAAACTTCGCCTCAAACGCGTCGACGACCGCCTTCAATCGCTCGTCGAGACGTTCTAACGTCTTTTGCCGCCAATCGTTCGGAATCGACGCGGCGCCCCAAAACGCCTCCGCGACGCTCCCGACAATGCAAGCCAACGTGTCCGCGTCGCCGCCAAGCGAAACGGCCAAACGTATCGCCTCCTCAAAGTCCGACGCGTCGAAAAACGCCGCCAACGCTTGCGGAACGGTCGTTTGACAAATTTCGTTAAAACGGTAACCGGGCCGAAGTTCGTCGCAATTTTTCGACAAATCATAGCCGAACATTTTTTCGACCGACGCGCGGATAAAGTCTTTACTCTCGCCGTTTCGCGCCCAAAAAATCGTCGCCGCGGTCGCTTGCGCGCCCTTGACGCCTTCCGGATGATTGTGCGAACAAGCCGCGCTCTTTTCCGCCTCCGCCAACGTCTCTTCAAGCGTCGCAAACGCCCAACCGACCGGGCCGACCCGCATCGCCGAACCGTTCCCGAAACTGTCGTAAGGCGGCGCGTCGTCCTTCGCCAACCAACGAACGAAACTCCCTCCGTAACCTGCGTTCGGCCAAAAACTTGCGTTCGGGAAGAGTCGTCCCCAACGCCGGTACGACGCGCCGTAGTCGCCGCCGTTCAAAATCGCGTCCGCCGTCGCGACGGTCATGACCGAATCGTCGGTAAACCGCGAGTCGGGCGTCCAAGCCTCAAAGTCCGTTCGCTTTACCGGGGAAAACTCGTAAACCGCCCCAATTGAATCTCCAATTATTGAGCCAATCATCAAACAACGCTCCAATTTTCAAAAAATCAAAAAACAACGGGAGAAGCGCGCCGATCCGTCGTCGCCAACCTTTGTTCGCGACGCCTTGCAACAGCGCGTTTCGCCCGCCCGACAACGTCGTTAATCGACGTTCTTTCGACCGTTTACGAACGATACGGCTGCGTCCAAGCGGCGGGGCCGGTTCGCCATTCGAGCTTTTCGGCGCGCGGCAGTTTGACGATTTTCGCGCGGACGTAAAGGTCGTCCGGTTTCAGCGTGTACGAGCCTTCCGTTCCCTCGACCGTTTCGAGAACCGTCCCGACTTCCGGCGAGAACGTTTCGATCAAGCGGTCGGCCGACTTCTTTTCCTCCGCCGCGACGGCGACCGTCTTGCGCGTCTTGTCGAAATTCTTCTTCGTCCCCTTGAACTCGATGCGATAATCGCCTTCTTCCTTGACGTCGATCTTGACGGAAAGCGTTTTGCCGTCGAAGTTTATCTCGGCGAAATCGAGACCGTTCGACGAATAGAAATCGCCGGCGTTGAACGCTTCGAGCAAACTCGGCCAATCGAGTTTCGCCGCTCGCGCGACCGTCCAACCTTTGTTCGCCGGGCCGTCCGGGTAGCCGTGTCGGTCGTCGGAGCCCATCCCGAGGAGAAGCGGAACGTCGGCCAACGCGCGGAAAGCGTTGACGGCGTCCCAGAAATGCTCCGGCTCCCAAGCGTCGTCGCGAGCGGCGTAATCGCGATGAATCCCGTTGTTGTTCAGCTCGAAAAAGCGAACGTCCGGGTTGGCGATCAGCGCGGTCGGCGAAATGTCGTAAAACTTCCAAAGCGGATGGTTCGCGGTGAAGAGGAACGGCGAATCGGCGTAAAGTTCGCGCCCGGCGGCGAGCGTTTCGCGCAGCGTGTCGACCGGGTCGTCCTTCTTAATATATTTGAACGTTTTTCGAACGCCGATGAAGTTCATATGGACGGCGCGCTTGTCCGGGCAGCTTCCGGTTTGTTCGAAACCCGGAATCAGCAAGAACTTACCGTCTTCGGCGAACTGTTCGACCAACTCGTCGAACGTCTTCATTCGGACGAAGGTCAGCCCGCCCGCTTTCTTGATTCGCACCGAGTCGGCGCCGAAGCGTTCGCGGGTTTGGTCGACGATTTTTTGCGTCAACTTGTTGTTGATCGTTTCGCACTGCATCGGTTTCCAAAGGGACGTTTCGCCCTTGAACGCCGCTTTCATTTCGGCGGTCATCTTCGGCTTCGTTCCGCTCGACGTAAAGCGCAAGTCGCTCGCTTGAAAGATGTTGTGATCGGACGGGCAAACGAAGTCGTACCCGCGCGACTTGTACCAATCGATCGCGTACTCCGGCATTGGGTCGCCGTCCGACCATTGGCAGTGTTGGTGCATGTTCCCTTTGTACCAACGCTTAACCGTCGGCGTTTCGGACGTTTGCGCTCGACCCCGTTCCGGCGACACACCGTAACCAACGCCGGTCGCCAACGCGGCCGCGGTCGACGTTTTCAGAAAATCGCGTCGAGTCAATTTCATCGTTCGTTTCCTTTCTTGCTCGCGACGCCGTCGTTTGGGCAAACGCCGCCAAATTTTTGCTTTTTTGAATTTCGGTCGTTAATCTTCGCTAAAAGACGTTTTGGAACCGCGCCCTTTATTATAACGCGCTTCGATTCGAAAATCAAGCGTCGCGCCGTCGCGGTCGCTCGAAAAAAAACGCGCCGCCGAGATTTTCGTCTCGACGACGCGTTTTCGCTCTATACGTTGAGCTTGCGTCGGTTAACCGACGTCGGCTCCGTCTTTTGCGACCGAGCCGACGTCGCTAATCTCGCGCCGGGCGACTTACTTGCCGCGTTTTCCAAGCGCTTCTTCGAACTCGAACCAGAAATCGTCTTCGACGTCTTCCGCGAAGAGATCCGCAAACGCGTTCGAAACGAGGTCGTCGTCGACGATCGCGCTCTTGAAGGTAACGGTTCCGTCGCCAACGACGTGCAGGCCCTTGCCGGTCTTCGCGGTATTGTCCGCGACGTCGACGTTCGCCAAAATCGCGGCCCCGGCGACGTAAGCGCCGCCGCCGGAAGTCGTGGCCGAGTTGCCGGAAATTTCGAGCCCTTCGGCTTTCAACGTTCCGGACTTGTCGACGTAAGCGCCGCCGCCTTGGATCGACGCTTCGTTCGCGACGAGAGCCGCGTCCGTCAAGGTCGCGACGCCGTTAACGAAAACGCCCGCGCCGTACTTGGCTTTGTTTTCGGAAATCGTCGCGCCGTCGATCGTCGCCGTTTTGGCTTTGTCGACGTAAACGCCGCCGCCGAATTGCGCTTCGTTGCCGGAAATTTCGCCGTTGAGAACGGTCGCGGTTCCGGAAACGCGAATACCGCCGCCGTATTTGGTCGCGACGTTGCCGACGATTTGCGCGTTCGCGAAAGTCGCGGTTCCGGAAACGTTCGCGCCGGCGCCGTTCGGAGCGACGTTCGCGGAAATCGCCGCGCCGTCGACGGTCGCGATCCCGGCGACGTAAAGCCCGCCGCCGGAGCTGAGGGCCGCGTTGCCGGAAATTTCGCCGCCGGTCGCTTCAAACGTCCCGGCTTTTTCGACGTAAACGCCGCCGCCTTGCGCCGCCGCATTGTTCGCGGTCATCGCGACGTTCGTCATCGTCGCGGTTCCGTTGACGTAAGCGGCCGCGCCGTATTGAGCGGCGTTCGCGGTCATCGTCGAATCGACGAT
>JAFTUJ010000078.1 GCA_017466305.1 Thermoguttaceae bacterium | reverse complement strand
GCCGAAACCGACGTCGACGAGAAAAACGACGCGACGTCGCCCTCCGCGTCCGACGCCGAAAAGCCGACGGAACAACGCGACGCAGCCGCCGACGTCGCGCCCGCTCCCGAACACACCGCCGCGGTCGAAAACGACGACGCTCCAACGACCGCGCAAGACGACGCCGCGTCGTCAAGTTCAAAAGTCGCGCCCTCCAACGACGCTTCGAACGCAACTCCTGAAAAAACGTCGCTTAGCGAGTCCTTCAAAACGGCCCGCGACGTCGGCGAACAAAATTACGAACGCGAACGCGCCGAAGAACGACGCGACGTCGACGCTTTTTGGCGCGAAATCAAGGAACGCGAAGCCGAAGCGGCGCAATCCTTCGACGCGACGTACGAAGGCGTTAAACATTGGTTTTATCGCCGGTTAGAAAACGACAAACATTTTTGGAGCCAGTTCGACGAAGCGTTGCGCCGAGACGCGCGCCGCGATTTGCGACAATTCGAACGCCTCGTCGAAACGCCCCGGCCCGCTCGCCCTTGGTTCGAAGGCCCGGTTGAACGCGTCGCTCGCATGTCGCCGCGCAAATATTGGTCGACCTTCGTCGAACTCCTAAAAACGAATCCGCCGATCGACGCGAACGAACGAATTCTTAACGCGTTGCAAACGCTTGGGATAGAACCGGGCAAATCGGCGAAATTCGACGCAGATTTGCGGAAGTTGAGTCCGGGCGCTTTTGCGATCGCGCGTAAAAAAATCGAGATCGCGGCGCAATCGGAAATTTGGCGCAACGCTTCGTCGACCAATTGGATCGTTTTCCAAAACCTCGGCGATTACGGCGACGATTACCTTTTCCGAGCGGGCGCGTCCAGCGTCGCGTTCGGCGTAAACGTCGAAAAGAACGTCGTTTACCCCTTTGCGTTCCTCGACGCGTCCGGCGATCCGCTCGACGGGAACGAATCGTACGTCCTCCGTTTTTCGCCGAACGACGAGCCGCCGACCGACTTCCTTTGGTCGCTAACCCTTTACAACGCCGACGGTTATCTCGCCAACAACGAGAGCGGCAAATACGGCGTTAGAAGCGACGAGCCGTTAAAACGCGCCCCCGACGGCTCCGTCGAAATTTTACTCCAACCCAATAAACCGCAAGGAGATACGACCAATTGGATTCCGACGCCTCGCGGCCCCTTCGTTCTCGCGATGCGCGTTTACCGCCCGAACGAAAAAGCGTCGAACGGCGATTGGACGCCGCCGGCCATTCAAAAAATCCAACGCGAAACCTCCGCTAAATAAGCGTTTACCTCGCGCGCCGATAGGCAATCGTCGCAACCGTTTGCGACACGTTGCCGCTAACCTCCTTGGTTAACCTCTCGACGCGTCGCAACTTAACTTCAACAATTAAAGGAGATTAAAAATGGCGAAAGACAACAACGATTGGGACGGTCGCTCCCAAAACGCCGGTTTTGAAGAACCGCGCCCGAGCTGCCCTTGGAACGCCGCGACCGGCCTTCCCGGTTTTTGCAACTTCCTGACGACGCCGGAACTGAAACGAATGTCGAGCAGCTGGAAACCCTTCTTAATGCTGGGGATCGGGTTGATGATTCTCGGTTTGCTCGCGATCGGCTCGACTTTTATCGCGACGACGTTGACCGTCTCGATCATCGGCGTTTTGTTGATGATCGGCGGCGCGACGCAAATCGTTAACTCCCTTTACGCCGGACGTTGGAACGGTTTCTTCCTTCACTTCGCGTTGGGCATTTTGTACCTCGTCGTCGGCTTTATGCTCCTCGACGCGCCGATTTTGAACGCGATCACGTTGACGTTCCTGCTGGCCGGATTTTTCATCCTCGCCGGTTTGTTCCGCATTGTCGCGGCGCTGACGACGCAACTGCCCGGTTGGGGTTGGGCGCTCTTTAACGGCTTGGTAACGTTTATGTTAGGCGCGTTAATTTACCGCCAATGGCCGTCGTCCGGCCTTTGGGTTATCGGGCTTTTCGTCGGAATCGAAATGATTTTCGCCGGTTGGTACTGGACGATGTTCGCGTCGAGTTTGCGAAAATACGCCGCGAATCCCCAACTTTACGATTCGCAAATCCCGCAACCGCAAGGCGTTTGATTTATTTTGACGCCGACGCCGACGCCGTTTAATCGCCATTTTGTCGCAACAACGTCGCGGCTTTCGCGTCGAACCTAAAAAAACGCGACGTTCTTCGACCGCCGAAGAACGTCGCGTTCGTCGTCTAACGCCGTCTTGTCGCAACCAATTTTCGCCCAACAAGTTAGCGAAAACGCGCGTCGGCGACACGGCGTCAAAAAATCCCCAAAAATTTCGCCTTGACGGAACGATTATAATGTTTTTTCAACGAAACCGTTTCGCGAATCGACGCTCCGGTGCGCGCGTTCACTAAGTCAAGCGTCAGGCTGTATTTAACTTGCGAATCTTTATTGTCGACCGTCGTCGCCGTCGTTACTTTCGCGAACAAAATATAATCGAACGGCGTCTCGCTTTCCCCAAGCGCGGCCGCGAACCGCTCCCTTTTTTCCGGCAAAAGCAAGTCTTCGACGCGCAACCCCGTTTCTCTAAGCCCGGCGGTCGCCATTCGGGAATCGATCGTTTCAAAAACGTCCGACTGCGCGATTTTCGTTCGAATAACTTCGGCCAAATCCTCGCGAATATCGCCCATTTCTTCGCCGCCCGCGTTCTCGACGCCAAGAAAACAGATTCTTCTAACCCCGTGTTCCTCCGTGATTTGCGCAACCGTTTTCCCAACGTCGGCCGTGGAAATCGGATTGCGCGCAGCTTGCTCTAAAAGCCCGACGACCGCCTCTTCCGCCGCGGGATCGTAAATTTCCGACCCCGCGCGATGACTTCCGACGCGAGTCGGCGCGTCGGCGTCGACCACCTTGCCGCGCTGCGTCGCGCATCCGCTCAGGAAACATAACGCTAAAAGAACCGCCGCCGCTTTTTTCTTCCGCACGCTAACCATCGATTATTTCTCAACTTTCATTAAACGCATTAACGTTCGCAACGCGCCCTTTTCTCTTAACGTTCCAACGGGAAAACGCGCCCAAAGCGACGCCGCTATTAACGCTCTTTATTCAATAAATTCAAACGTTCGTTCTTTGGCGACGTTCTAAAACTCGACGTGCGACGTTTCGGAATTCATTCTTCCGTCTTTTTCAACAATAAACCGCTTCGTTTAAACGTTTGCGACTTTTCGCGATCCGACGCCGTCTTACGACGCCCCGACGCGCTCCCCCAACGCAATTTCTGCGATTCTAACAAAATTTCAGTCGGCCAACAAGAGAAATTCTCGGAAAAATTAAACTTTTGCTTTCAATTTGTCGCGCGTTCCAAGCGTTAATAGAGACGTCAAAAATTTAGCGGTATCATTTTCAAAATATCAAAAAGCGGCGTCGCGGTTGTTAAAAGAAGTCGATACTCTTATCGTTAGCCTTAATCTTAAAGAATGCGACGCCGAGTCATTTCAGCGCGCGGCGCCGCCTTTCGCTTAAACACTTCAACATTAACCCCTTTAAGCGCGGCAGTTATGAGCGATCAAACGTCGGAAGTCGAAGAAGCGCGCGAAATCATCAAAGTGCGGCGAATTAGCGCAAACCCGAACGCCGCGAACGAGAAAAAAAACGAAGAAGCGGAAGCGGAAAAAGCTCGGCAAGTCGCGCTTGAAAAGCGTTTGCGCCGTCAGCAGTATTTTTTAGGCGTCGCCATTTTAATCTTCTTTCTCTTGGGATTGCGAGCTTTAGGATGTTTTTCGGCTCAACCTTCGCAAGTCGCGTCGACGCCCGTTTCCTCGCCGCCGCCGTTCCCGTCGCCCGCTTCCGATCAAGCGCGCGCTTCCCAGAACGACGTCGCGTCGCCGGAGTTTCGACGACTCTTCACCGCGGCGCCGGGCGCGACGCAGGAACTCCCTCCCTCCGCTTCCCCCAACGCTTCCCGCTCGCCCTCCGCTTTTTCCCCAACGCTCGACGATTTACGCGTCGTCAGAATCGCAACCTGGAACCTTGAACCCTTTGATTTTTCAAAAGTTAACGACGCTTCGACCGGAGAAAAAATCGCCCGTTTGCTTCAAGAATTCGACGTCGTCGCCGTTCAGGGGATACGCTCGAAAAACCGCGCCGTTTTGGAAGCGCTCGTTTACCTAATCGCGCGCCAAGGCGGCGAATACGATTACATCGCGTCGACGCCCACCGCCGCCAACTCGGTTTCCGCCATCTTTTACAACGCGCAAACAATAATCGTCGACGCCGAATCAGTTTTGGACGTTTTCGACGCTCGCGGACGCTTAAGTAAACCGGTCCTCGCCGCTAATTTCCGCCCTAACGCCGTCGCGCCGGAATCAAGTTTCACTTTTCAAATAATCAATATTCAGTTGCAAGGCGACGAAACCGACGGCGAAACGCTCGTCGATCTGCTCGCGACGCTCAAAAAACGCGCCGGCGGATTCGGATTAGCGGAAGACGATATTCTTGTCGCCGGAGATTTCGGCGTCCCAATTCAAAAAATCAAAGGAGTCGAAAAAATCGCCGACGCCGCGACGCTTCATCAAGACCAAGCGACCGACGTTTTAGGCGGCTTCAGCGAAAATCTCCTCTTCGATTCGGTCGCGACGGTCGAATACGTCGAACGTTTTGGCGTCGTCGACCTTGCCGAATATTTCGATATTTCCGACGCCGAAGTCCCAACAATTGCGCGCGGTCGTCCGGTTTGGGGCGATTTTAGCGTTTACGAGGGCGGCGACCCGCGTTTTTTCTCGACTGAGGAAAAAAAATAGGCGTTTTTTTATTTCAAAACGCCGTTTGCTCTTGACTTGCAGGCCCTCAAAGAGTACCATCGAGAAAATTTTTAACCTCGGCGGCGACGGCGCTTCGGTTTTAAACGACTTCGTCTCTAACCGTTTTATTAAAGCGACTTATGTTCCGCGCGCCGTCGACGTCCGCCTCGTCGTCCGTCGCTCAACGCAACGTTCGCCCACGTTTTAATCGGTTCCGAAAAGAGTCAACAAAATGAAAACGACGATCGTTATTCCCGCGCGTTTCGGTTCGAAACGTTTTCCTGGCAAGCCTTTAGCGAAACTTGAAGGCAAAGCGATTTTGCAACGCGTTTGGGAAATCGCCGACGCCGTTTGCGCGCAAGTCCCCGATTGCGACGCCGTTGTCGCGACGGAAACGCCGGATCTTGAAAATCGGAGCGAACGCATCGTCGAATTCTGCGAATCGCGACGCATTCCGGTCGTCGTTACGTCGAGTTCCTGCCGCTCCGGCTCCGACCGCGCTTGGGCCGCCGTCTCGTTTCGCGAGGAAACGCCGGACGTCGTCGTCAACTTGCAAGGCGACAACCCGATTTGCCCGCCGCAATTCGTCGTCGATCTAATCGAAGCGTTGCGCGACAACATAAACGCCGACGTTGCAACGATTTACACTCGCTTGAATTGGGACGCTCTCGACGCGTTGCGCGCCGCGAAAAAAACGTCGCCGTTCAGCGGAACGACCGTCGCGGTCTCGAAAACCGGCGACGCGCTTTGGTTTTCGAAAAACATCATCCCGGCGCTTCGCGGCGAAGAAACGTTGCGCGCGGCGTCGCCGATCAGTCCTATCTGCCGTCATATAGGACTTTACGCTTATCGATTTGACGCGCTCCGCTTCTTCGCCAACTCGAAAAAAGGCGAATACGAGAAACTGGAACAACTCGAACAATTGCGCTTTATCGAAAACGGGTATAAAATCCAAATGATCGAAGGCGCGTATCCCCCCGGTTTTGAAGGGGTTACGTCGGGCGTCGACACGTTGGAAGACCTCGAACGAGTCGCGGCGGTATTGCGAAGTCGCGGCGAACTTTTAGACCTCTAAATTCCGCCCTATCCGTTGCGAATTCGCCGTTTAACGACGCCAGACCGCCTTTATCGCCCGTTTGCCGTTTGCCGTTTCGCCGTTTCGCCATTTCGCCATTTTTCAGCGGCGTTTCCCGCCCCCAAAAGCGTTTCGCGCGTTTCGCTCGACGCTAACCCTTGTTTTTGAAAGACTTAACGCAATGACGCAAGAAACGCGATCTTCCGAAACGACGCTTATCGTCGCCCGACACGGCAACACGTTTGAAAAAGGCGACGTTATTTTGCGCGTCGGCGCTCGGACCGACTTGCCGTTGACCGCCGAAGGACGCGCGCAAGGCCGCCGTCTCGGCGCCAAGTTAGCGGAACTCGACCTTCGTCCGACGACGTTTTACTCCGCTCCGCTTCGTCGAACGCTCGAAACGGCGGCGGAAATCGCGTCGGCGCAAGGAGTTAACGCGCAACCGATCGTCGAAGAATTTTTAACGGAACTCGATTACGGCGCCGACGACGGTCAACCGGAAGAAGAAGTCGCGCGACGTTTGGGCGCCGTCGAGTTGGCCGTTTGCGAAACGCCGACGGCGCCGACTTGCGCCGCCAAGCCGCTCGAAGTCGTCGATCTTTCGCCGGAAGCGATTGAAACGGCGGGACTTACCGCGCTCAAACGTTGGGACGCGGAAAAACGACTTCCGCTCGGTTGGTTCTTTTTACGGGAACGGGTCGCTCGACTCGGCGACGATTGGCGCGCGTTCGCGGCTCGCGTCGTCGAACGTCATTCGGGCGAAACGGTCGTCGCAACGACAAGCAACGGAATCGCAAGGTTTGCGACGGCGATTTTGCCGCCGGGCGCGCCGATTCCGGAAAAGCTGAAACTCGCGACCGGCGCGTTCGGCGTCTTCGTTTGGAACGGCGAAAGTTGGCGCCTCGACGCTTGGAACGTTCGCTAACTTGCGACGCGGCCAACAGTTGCGCCGTTTTTTCATTGCCCTTTCCCGCTCCATTGCGACAAGAAGTCGTCGTCGAAGGCTCGTTCGAGCCAATCGGCGACGGAGAGCGCGTCGTTCGGCGTTTCGGCGGCGCGATCGATTTCGGTTTCTAAGTCCAAACGCGACGTTCCGAAGCTCGAACAGTCGGTCGCGGCTTGCAGAACGCCTTTTTCGAAGTCGAGTTCCCACAACGTTTTATATGTCGCCGACTCGCCGTTCCCTCCAGCGGTCGCTTCGGCGCTCGCCTCTGCGTTTCCGTCGCTCGGCCAAGTCGCCAACGCGTCGCCGGAGGTTTGTTCGGAAACGCAATCGGCGCCGAGCAGGATCGTTCCGGTAAAGTCGAGGGGCAAATCGCATTCTTCATAAAGAAAGCGGCAACCGGCGCTTACGTCGTCGCCCGGAACCGTCGTCGGCGCGGCGCCGTCGAGAAGGCCGGCTTCGTCCGCGCGTCGAGCGAGCAAGTCGCGATGAAATTCGTCTTCGTTATCGAACCCGGGAAACTCCGCTTCGAGCGCCGCGATTTCGGCCCGCAACCGCGCCGCGTCTCCTTCAACCGTCTCCTCCCCTTCCGCCGTTCCAATCCCTTCAACCGTTTCAATTCTGTCAAAATCCGCAAGGAGTCGGGCGAGTTCGCGCTTTTTCCGCAAACGCTACCAAGACGTGCAGACGGATTTTATCGCCGAAGAGTGGAAGGTTGTGCGCAAGGAGAAGATCGTCGAATTTCTCAGCCGCGTGATCACGCTCCTCGGTTACGGCGGTGTGCTTTGGCTTCTGATTGATGCGCTCGTGGCCGGGGAAATCGGTGTCGGTGCGTTTGCGGCGGTCTTCAACGCCCTACGCAATTTCTTTGAAGACATGGACAAACTCGTGTGGGATCTCACCCGCGGTCTCTCGCAGTCAGCCGGCAAAGCCTCCAACACGCTGCGTTTTCTCGATTATGAAGAAGAGTACGGCGAACCGCTTGAACCGAAAAACGGCGAGATCTGCCTGCAAAACGTCTCTTTTGCCTATCCCGATCGCGAAGAAAATGCCGTCGACGGTGTAAGCTTAACAATCCGCGAGGGCGAAACGGTTGCCATCGTCGGCGAAAACGGCGCGGGCAAATCGACACTCGTGCGCCTGCTGACCGGGCTTTATCCGCCCTCGGAGGGCAAAGTCACCGTCGGTGGTGTCGACACCGCTGTCGCCGATCCCGGCGGCATCCGCAAACATTTCTCCGCCGTCTTCCAGCAGTACGGCAAGTATAAG
>JAFTUJ010000077.1 GCA_017466305.1 Thermoguttaceae bacterium | reverse complement strand
GTGTGAAATCGGACCCTCTTAACATTTTCGATTGTTCTGTTATAATGGAGAAGCGTTCTTAGTTCGACGTCGTCGAGGGTCAACGGGTCGCCCCCGCTGAAAATCTGTTCCGAGATCGACGCGTCGGCGCGAACGCCCGCGAAAATCCGGTCGAAATGCGCTTTTGCGACGCTGGCGCCGTCGGCGGCGTTCGATTCCGGCCTCGGCGACGCGTCGAGCGAACCGTCCGAATCGCCGCCCGGGGAATCGTTAAAACCGGCGCAATCGGTCGTCGGAAGCGGAAAAAGCGCCCGATTTTTCGGAAAATGACGGCGAAAACAGAAGCGGCAACGCGCCGCGCAAGCGTTCGTCGTCAGCGCAAGAACGCGTCCGGCGTATTTTTGCAGCAGGCAAGGCGCGTCCGGGTAGGCGAGTTCGCCCTGTTCGCAAAGCGGGTCGGTTTCGAAACCCGGAACGAGGTCGAGTTCGTTCGAACGCGGCAAAAACTGCCTTAAAAGCGGGTCGTTCGGGTCGCCCTTGCGAATGCGAGAGAGCGACGACTCCGGAAAAAGGAACGGAAATGCGCGCGCCGCTTCCCGAGCGTCTTTCGCGAAGTCGTCCGGGAGTTCCAAACGTCGGCAAAATTCGTCGACGTCGACGATGAAACGCGTTTTTAACGTTTTTTCCAACGCGGAAAGCGAACGGCGTTCGTAAAAATCGGAAACGGCGGCCTGCATAACGGCGAAACTCCGGCGAAAATGAAGGAAGATAGAAAACTGTTTGAAATCTTTCGTTTTCAAACGCCTCGAAAACGTCGGGCAACCGGGGCGCTCGCCGCCCGCGTCGCGAAACGTTGGCACCCGGGGCGCGCTGGAAAATGCGACGCTGGGTTGAGACGCTCTCCTTAAATTTTGAAAACGTCGAAATCAAACGATTTTGAAACAATAAATTGAATTTCCAATCGACTCCATCGAAACGAAGGAAAACCCAATGCCATCTTACAACACCAGCGAATTTCGTAAAGGCCTTAAAGTCCAAATTGACGGAAATCCGTTCATCATGGTCGAGTGCCAATTTGTCAAACCGGGCAAGGGCCAAGCGCTTTACAAGTGCAAACTCCGCGACCTGAACCGCGGCACGATTCTCGAACGCACGTACAAAAACGGCGATTCGCTCGAAGGCGCCGACATTCACGAAGCGGACGTCTCCTTCCTTTACGAAATGGGCGGCACCTACTTCTTCATGGAACAAGAAACGTTCGAACAATACGAACTCCAAAAGGAAGCGCTCGACGACGCTTGGAAGTATCTCCTTCCGGAAATGCCGTGCAAAATGCTCCTTTACAACAACAACCCGATCGGGATCACCCCGCCGAACCACGTCGTTCTGAAGGTCGAGTACACCGAACCGGCGGTCCGCGGCAACACCGCGACGAACGTTACGAAACCGGCGAAACTTGAAACCGGCGCCGAAATCATCGTCCCGAACTTCGTCGAAACCGGCGAAGTCATCAAAGTCGACACGCGCACGAACGAATACGTCGAACGCGTTAAGTGAATTAACGGTTGAACTTGCTTCGTCGAAACCGGCGAAGTTGTTGAAATCGACGTCCGCGCGAACGAATGCGCCGAACGCGTTAAGCGATCGCGTTTCGACGCGTTGGCGGCGGCGTTTAAACGAGGCGACGAAGCGGCTAACGTTTTCGCGTCTCGTTTTTTTATTGCGAACGTCGAAAATTAGCGAGAATTTTGGAGAAAATTTCCGCTTTGACGTCGCGTCGGCGGCGCGAACCGCGTAAAGCGTTAAAAAGGAACGTTGCGAACCGCTTTTGAAAATGGAATAAACGCGACGTTAAACAATAAGGACGACGCAACGGCGGCGAGAAATGAAAAACGGCGCTGAAATAAGGAAATCAAACGATGAGCGCGAAAGATTCGATTCGGTATTTAGTCTTCGACATTGAGAGCGTCGCCGACCCGGCCTTGATCGCCGCGACGCGAACGAATTTTGAAACGGAGCCCGCGCAAGCGCTCCGCGAATATCGCGACGAGTTGATGGAAAAGAAGGGAAGCGACTTTATTCCGCATACGTTACAAGTTCCGATTTCGTTGGCGTTAGGCAAGGTGCGCGACGACTTTTCGCTCGCCGACATAACCGTCTTGCGCGTCGAAGACGGCGGCCCGCGTAAGATTTGCGAACGTTTTTGGGACGGTTGGCGGTATTACGACCGTCCGACGTTCGTTACCTTCAACGGGCGCGGGTTCGACGTGCCGCTGATGGAGCTGACGGCGTTTCGGTACGGTATTCCGATTCCGGAGTGGTTCGCGGTCGACAAGCGCAGTTTCGACCAGCCGCGCAACCGGTACGGCTCGGCGCATCTCGATTTATACGACTACTTGACGAATTTCGGCGCGACGCAGTTCGTTTCCGGATTGAACGTCGCGGCGAAAATCTTGCGCAAACCCGGTAAAATCGGGACTAAGGGCGACATGGTGCAAGATATGTTCGACGCCGGCGAGTTGGACGAAATTCACCGATATTGCCGTTGCGACGTCTTGGACGCGTATTTCGTCTTTTTGCGAACGCAGGTTCTTTGCGGTCGAATAACGCCGGAGCGCGAGGCGGAGTTGGTCGACGAAACGCGCCGTTTCTTGGAAGACGAATCGGTTAACGAGCCGATTTACGCGACTTACCTCGACGCTTGGGACGCGGCGGACGCGTATTTCGCCGAAAACGACGTCGTCGCCGAACGCGTCGAGGCGGCGAAACGAAACCGCGTTTGAAAAATTTGAAAAAGGCGTCGGTTTTTCGGAAATCAAAAAAGGCCGGTCGGCGGCGACCGAAAGGCGACCGAAAATTAAAAGAGCGAGAAAAAAGGGCGACAAAATGAGCGAAAAAACGGCGAAAAAAACGACGATTCTCGCGCTCGATTTGGGCGGGTCGAAAATGCTGTCGGCGTTGGTCGACGTCTTCGAATCGGCGGACGGCGAACGCAAAACCGAATTACGCGGCGTCGCAAGGCGGGCGTTGACGAAAGACACGGGACGCGACGGCGTTTGGGCGGCGATTCTCGACGCGACCGCCGAGACGTTCGAGCGAACCGGCGAAAGTTGGGACGCCGTCGCGTCGATCGGTGCGACGATTCCGGGCGTCGCCGACCCGAAACGCGGTTACTGGGTTTACGCGCCCTTTTCCGGAATCGCCGATTTCCCGTTGGCGGACGAGTTGCGCGCGCAATTCGGCAAGCCGGTGTTCGCCGACAACGACGTCAACGCTTGCGCTTGGGCGGAGAAGGTTTTTGGCGCGTGTCAAGGCGTCGACAATTTCGTTTGGATAACGATCAGCAACGGGATCGGCGGCGGCCTCGTCCTCGACGGAAAGGTTTACGCGGGCAAGTTTTCCGGCGCGGCGGAGATCGGGCACTTCAACGTCGTCGAGAACGGCGGCGCCCTGTGCGGTTGCGGAAAGCGCGGCTGTCTCGAAGCGACGGCGGCGGGGCCCGGAATCGCGCGGCGGTACCGCGAGTCGGTCGCGAACGCGGCGGGCGTTTCGGACTTTTCAACGGAGAACGACACGGCGTCGCCCGCGTTGCGCGACGCTTGGTTGCGTTACTTGGCGTCAAATAAAGAAAGCGTTGATCTTAAAGCGGAAGTCGAAGCGGCGCAAAGCGCGACCGCGGCGGACGTCGCCGACGAAGCGCGGCGCGGAAATCCGCTTGCCGTCGAAGTTTACAACGCGACCGGGCGATACGTCGGTCGGGCGGCGTCGTACGCGGCGAACCTCGTCAACCCGGAAAAGATCGTGATCGGCGGCGGCGTCGCCGGAGCGTTCGACCTCTTTTATCCGGCGCTTTGGACAACGTTCGAGCGTTGTCTCTTTAAAGCGACGAATAAGACGTTAACGATTGAAAAAACGGGACTTGGGTACGAAGCCGGGCTGATGGGCGCCGCGTCGCTGGCGTTCGCGCCGTATTGTTGACGCGGCGTCGTTTGAAAAAAGAAAGTCGGCGACAATGTGTAACGGCTTGCGAAAAGAGAAAACGGAAAGGGCGGTGAGCGCGTCGGACGAGCACAGGCTTGGAGCGCGGAACGAACCGGAGGGCGAGAACGCGGCGCCGCCGGTCGTTATTCTCGCGAACGGCGAGTTTCCGCAAAGCGCGTCGGCGCAACGTTTTATCGTCGACGCTCCGACGTTGGTTTGTTGCGACGGCGCGGCGGAGAAGGCGGTTGCGTTCGGGCGCGAACCCGATTGGATCGTCGGCGACCTCGACTCGGTTCCGGAGGCGTTGAAGACGCGCTTTCGCGACCGGCTCGTTCGCGTCGCGGAGCAGGAGACGAACGATCTCGACAAAGCGTTCCGGTTTTGCGTCGAGCGCGGTTGGACGGAGCTCGCAATTCTCGGCGCGACAGGACTTAGAACCGATCACGCGCTCGGGAATATTTCGCGTTTGGTCGACTTTGCCCGCGTCGCGCCGTCGATTCGACTGATCGACGATTTCGGCGTTTTTCGGGTCGCGCTCAAAAGCGGAACGTTCGCGTCGCGTCCGGGCGAGCAAATTTCGATTTTTAGTTTCGACCCGACGCAAGCGATTACGTCGCAAGGATTAAAGTATCCTTTGAACCGCCTGAAATTGCCGCGCTGGTCGACCGCGACGCTGAACGAGGCGCTCGGCGAATCGTTTTCGCTCGAATTTGACGCCGCGTCGCCGCTTTTGCTTTTTTTCGCGAACGAACTTAAAATTCGCAAGTGAAATAGAAGCGGCGAACGGATTTGAAAAACGATTAGACTTTGAATTTGCGAGCGGGGTTAACAAGCGGGAACGCGGCGAAAGGGCGAAAATCGGCGGCAGGCTCGCGGCGAAAGGGCGAAAATCGGCGGCAGGCTCGCGGCGAAAGGGCGAAAATCGGCGGCAAACTCGCGGCGAAAGGCGAAAACCGGCGCTTGAGGGGCCCGCTTGGCGGAGGGAAAAAGCGCGTCGGCGAGGGACGCGTCGCTTCCGAAACGTCCGAACGACGTTGTGTCGCGCCGCGGCGTTAGAAGCCCATCGACTTCAAAAAAGAGTCGTCGTCCGACGCTAAAAGACGCGACGACAAGACTTCCGCGCCTTCGGAAACGGAAACGTCGAGCTTGTCCGCGCCCGGGATTTTCGACGCGGCGTCGCTCGATAAAAAGAGCCCTTCGACGTCGACGCCAAGGTAGCCGTCGCCAAGGTTCGCAAACTCCGCGTCCCGACGACCGAAATCGAACGGTTTGGCGAAGCCGTGTCGCACTAAGCAACGCTCCGTCGCGTCGACGACTTCCGCCGCCGTTTGAAAGCGGTTGTCCGGGTTCTTCGCCATCAACTTCGCGCAAATTTGGAGCAAATCGTTCCAAGCGTCGAGTCGTTCGGCGAAAACGCTCGTCGGTTCTTTGCGGCGGTGCGCGAGAAGTCGTTCCGGAACCGAACCGTCCGGGAAGGGGGGGCGCCCGACGAGGCAGAAGTAGAGCGTCGCGCCGAGTCCGTAAAGGTCGGCCCGCGCGTCGAGGTTATGACTGTCGACCGTTTGCTCCGGCGCAAAGTAATCCGCGGTGCCGAGAATGCGCTTTTCGCTACCCGGAGTAACGTCGGCGCCGACGAAAAGCGAAAGTCCGAAGTCGATGATTTTTACCTCTTTGCGTTCGTTCACTAAGACGTTTTCCGGTTTGACGTCGCGGTGAACGAGGCCGCGTTCGTGCGCGTGGTGGAGTCCGAGCGCCGCTTGACGGATATACGACGCCGCGTCTTCATAGGGCAACGCTTCGCCGTTTTCCGCCAGCTTTTCGACAAGTTGTCGCAAATTGAGGCTGTCGAAGTAGTCCATCGCGACGAAATGGACTCCGTCGCGTTCGTCGGCGCCGTAACCGTCGACGATATAAGGAGAAGAGAGCGACGCGAGCGCCTGCGCTTCGCGATGAAAACGCTTCAAATATTCGCCCTCCGCAGTGGGTTTCGGGAGGACTTTTATTGCTTCGCGACGCTTTGTAATGTCGTGTTCGGCGAGGTAAACGGAACGCATTCCGCCGGTTCCGAGTCGACCTAAAACGCGGTAACGTCCGAGCGTAAAGCCTTTGTATTTGCGCTTTAAGAGTTGGCGGACGTGCCATTCGGTCAGCAAGCCGCGACGGACGAATTCCGAAGCGAGCCGCGGCGCGTCGTCGAGCGCTTTCGGGACGGCGCGACGAATTTCGGACGCGACGGCGTCGATTTCGCGCGGAGGCAAAAGCGCGCTGCGCTTGAGGTAATCGATGAATTCGTCGGGCGTTACGGAGGACATAGGTGCGGAACGACGCCGCGTCGAGCGGCAAAAGGAAACGTGAAAAGGGCGAAAGCTAAAAGGCGGAAGGAAAACGCGCGCTTTCTCGCGACGCCGCCTTTAAGTCTCTATTATATATTGTCGGCGTTCTTTTTCAAGCGCCGAATCTTCGCCGCGTCGGGGCGCGACGCGGTATTTTGGCGAATTTTGGCCGGTTTTATCGTTTTTAACGGGTTTAGCGGTCGCGTTTGAAAAATGGAACGTTCAGGCGCCACGCGACGGGCGAAAAATGGAACGTTCGCGGCGGTTAACGAGTGCCGTCGACGAGGCCGCGTTCTTGAATCCAGCGGACGCCGTCTTCGAGCGTCGCGAACTCGCCGTCGAGTTGCGCTTCGAACGCGGCGCGCAAAATTTCGCCCATCGCCGGACCCGGTTTGAGGCCGAGCGCGAGGAGGTCGCGCCCTTGGAC
>JAFTUJ010000004.1 GCA_017466305.1 Thermoguttaceae bacterium | reverse complement strand
TCTTGCCAGCTCCACTCGGCGCCGTTCGTTCCGAAAATCGTTTCCGTTTGCTTACCGTCGACGGCGATTTGGAACGTTCCGGGCGTTTCATCCGGTCGCCAAGGCGCGACCCAGTTACGAGTCCGCGCGTAAACCTTGTATTCGCCGGCTTTCGGGAAACGCAACGTCGTTTTCGCGTCGGCGACCGGAACGCCGATCCCGTGCGCGAGCAAATACGGCGACCCCATTACGTCCATCGCCTGCGTGTCGAGAACCCAACCGCCGCGCTCGGCGAAACTTTCCGCCTCGACCCAAAGCGTTTGCTCGCGGTCGGTTAAGCGTTGGGCCGACGCGTCCGACGGGCTCCAAAGCGCAAGCGCCGCGACGGCGACGCAAAGTCGCGTTAAAAATTGCGAAGAAAATCGAATCGACATTCGTTCGAACTCCTTGTCGTTAAAGGAAATAAAAGCGACGCAATCTTTCGAAACGGAAGACGCGCCGCTCGCTTAATCTCGTCTAAAAGAAAGCGCCCGCCGTTCGGTCGTTCGGAACGCCGGGCTTTCCGCCGCGTCGCTCAAACGCCGATCGGGACGTTCGCCGGTTCGGAACTCGAATCAAACTCAAAGTTTGCGTCGCTCGTTCCGCCGTCCGGGACTTCGAAGCGCAGTTCGCCGCTGTTGGCGCGCGGCGGGAGGTTGTACGGCGATTCGGCCTCGACCGTTTCGCCTTCGATCGGATTATCGGTCGCGTTCGGGTCGCTCCAAGTCAGGAAGACGACGTAAGGCCCCGGGACGGCGCCGCGTTTGTTCGTATCCGCTAAACGAAGCGAATACTCGCCTTGCGCGTCGGTCAAGCCGGTCGCCAACGGGGGAACCTCCGCCGTCGTCGCCGCCGATTGGAAGACGACGCGGATATTTTCCGCCGCCTCGCCGTCGACGATAATTTTGCCGGAAACCGGAACCGTTCGCGGGCCGCAGCCGACCGCTCCCAAAGTCGCGACGAGAAGCGCCGCCGCGAAAAGCGCGAATTTTTTATCGAGCATCGAAAAACTCCGTTCGTTGTTAAACGTTGCGATTAAAGCGATTCGAGAACTTGACCGTCGGCGATCGCGCACATGTTCCCCCAAACGCCGATGTTGTACGGCGGGTTGCCCGAGCCGATCCAGCCGGTGCCGACGTTGATCGTTTCGGAAATGAAGCGCACCGAACCGTCGCAAAACGCCGCGTTCATTCCGCCGCTGTGATACGCGCCCGCCGAACGTCCGCAGAAATAGGTGTTGTTCGGCGAACCGAGCCCGCACGTGTCGAGGCAACGCTGCCAATGGTGGCGACTTAACGTCGCGGCTTTCGGCGAGCAGGTGTAAATGTGGTTCGCGGCGACGCCCGACCAAAACGTTCCGCGACGCGGCATTTCGTCCGGAATATGGCTTTCGACGAAAGCGGCGGTGTTCGAGGTTCCGTCGGTAATCGACGCGAGCGAGTCGAAGCGGAGGCTGTATTTGCCGCCGTCGGCGCCGGTTACTTGACCGAGGTGAACGGTGTGAATCGCGCCGCGCAAGCCTTGACGGTTCGACGCGCCGTTGTCGTCCCACCACCACGTGCCGCCGGTGTTCGCGCCGCCGACCGCTCGATAGGAAGTCGTGTAAATATTATATTTCGTATAGTTCGAGTGGCCGTCGTCGGTCGACGGAGACAACAATTGACCGGCGCCGGAATCGCTCGGGCATTCGTAAATTTCCATTCGCATCTGCGACAACTCTTTATTTTTCCCTTGGTTCGACGCGTTGACGGCGCCCTTGGTCGAGTTTTCCAATCCGGCGGCGCCAAAGTACATGTCGAACGCGGGCTGTTGTTCGAGGAACGGCAGGAGCGAGACGCCCCACATCGAGTACCAGCGCCAATAGCTCGAAGTCGGGCTCGACGAGTTGCGCATCACCGCGCCCGCCGGGAGAACGCCGTTAATATCGGCGTAATTCATCGCCGCCAACCCGAGTTGCTTCATTTTGTTCGAGCATTCCATCCGCCGCGCCGCCTCGCGAGCCGCTTGGACGGCGGGCAAAAGAAGACCGATCAAAATCCCGATAATCGCGATGACGACGAGAAGCTCGACGAGCGTGAAACCGCGTCGCGAGAACAATTTAGGAAAAGAGCGCAAACGTTGCATCGTATTTTCTCCGCGATATAAAAACGGTAACGAACGAAAGCCGCCGTCCTAAAATAAAAAATCGGCGGCGCCTCGCGGATATTTTATCCGAAGCGCCGCCGTCAATCAAGAAAAAAGCCTCGTTTTCTCGTTATTTTTCGTTCTTTTTTCGCGCGGAATCCCGACGAAACATTCGTCTATTTTATCTATTTAACCTATTCTCTCTCTTAATGTTAAAACCGCCGTCATTTCTCGACGACGCTCGGGCCGACGCGGTAAAGCTCGACTTCCCAAAGGCGCGCCAAGTCGTCCGGCGTTTTGTCGATTTGCAGTCGGAAACGCTTGCCGGAAATCGGGTTAAAGCGCAAACCGACGATAACGAGGTCGTTCGAGCGAACCGCCGCGCTCTCGACGTCGACAAACGCGCCGTCTCGTTCGACTTGAAGCCGGAAGTCCGCAAGAGGGGTCTTCGCCGACGCTTGTCCGCTAACGACGCGAATGGCGTCGAGCGTCGTTTCTTCCGCGAACTCAAAGTCGACCCAATGCGTCGACGCCTTGTCGCTGACCCAGCGTCCGGCGTTTTGGTAAACGTCGAATTTTCCGTCGTTTATCGCGGTCGCCGAATACTTCGCCGCGCCTTGGTAATCGCTCGAAACGGCGATTTTCGCGCCCAACGCTAAGTTTTTCGCGTCTTGCGGGAGCCAGTCCGGACGCTCGAACTGCGCCGCGAGCCGAACCGCTCGGCGCGCTTTCTCCGTCGGCGGCGCGACGCCTTTTCGCATCGCCGCTTTCAAGTCGTCGAGGTAAGAAGCGTAAACGTCGCGCGGCAAACAGTTACGTTCTTTGCAAATCGCCGCGGCCATTCCGACGACTTCGCCCATCATCCCGCCGGTTCGCATCACTCGCACCGTCCCGAGCGCGACGTGCGTCACGCTGATATTGCGCCCCGCCATGAAGAGGTTTTCGACGTTGCGCGAGTAAAGGCAACGGTAAGGAATCGCGTAAGGTTCGATGCGCGTCGTTTTGCAGATCGAACGGAACTCTTCGCCCGGGAACGCTTTAACGTTGTCCGGCGCCGGGTAATGGAGGTCGATCGGCCAAGTCGTCGTTACCGACGCGTCCTCGAACGGCGTCTCGTCGACGATATCTTGTTCTCGCAACACGACGTCGCCCAAAAGCCGCCGCGACTCCCGCTTCCCGGCGATAAACGCGACCCAGCCGAGCTTGCGATTCTTCACTTTAGCGGCCCAGTCGCCGGTCGTTCGGTTCTTCATATACGACCAGTGCCCGTACGCCGCGCGGAGTCCAATATCGCGAATTCGCTCGATATCGGCGATTTGGTCGAGATTCATTCCGGCTTCCCAGTCCCAGTCGCCGTGCGTCGACGGTCGAATCGTTTTTTCGCTAAACCGAATCGCCCAAGGAACTTCCGGAAAGCTTGTTTCGGCGTCCGTCTCGACGGTGTTCCATTGGACGGACGCGCCCATCGTCATCGCGTCGGCCTCTTCCGGCGCGGACGGCTCGTCGTACTCCGCTTTCGACTCGCGCCCCATTCGAAAATCGGCGCCCGCGAGGAAACCGACGCCCGCGTCGCCGGTGCAGTCGGCGAACGTTTTTCCGACGAAGCGCAAGCGCTCCCCGGTCGCGACGTTTTCGCCGCAAACCGCGTTAATGCGGATACTTCCGGCGTCGGTTTTCGCCGACTCGACGACGTTGACGCGGACGTTCAAGTAAAGATCGATATTCGTTTCGAGCGCGACCAACTCGGCGCGGGTTCGGTCGCGGTAATGCTCCGCTTCCCGAGCGTTTCCGCCGTGATGCGGGCCGAGGAGAAACGTCAGGTTCCCTAAGTTCGGATAAGGCGGCAAGTTAAGGAAGTGGTTCAGCCCGACGCGCACCTCCGAGCTTCCGTTTCCGCCGAGAACCGGACGGTCTTGAACCAACGCGACCGAAAGTCCGAGCCGCGCCGCCGAGATCGCCGCCGCCGTTCCGGCGATTCCGCCGCCGACGACGACCAAGTCGTAAACCTTGCCGCTTGCGACATTTCGATATTCCGCCGACAATCCGCGAGCCGCCAAGCGCAACGGCTTCATCGCGTCGATTTCTTCCGGCGGGACGAACCCGTCGGCGCTGAAAACAAGCGCGTCGACCCGACCGTCGAACCCGGTCAAGTCGCAAAGGGAAATCTCGACGTCGAGCTTATCTTCCGCGATCGCAACGGTTCCGCCCGTTTGCCAACTCCAAGGAGCGCCGTTCGTTCCGAAAACCGTTTCCAACTTCTTTCCGTCGACGGCGACTTGAAACGTTCCGGGCGTCTCCTCCGGTCGCCAAGGCGCGACCCAGTTGCGAGTCCGCGCGTAAACCTTGTATTCTCCGGCGCTTGGGAAGCGAACCGTCGTTTTCGCGTCGGCGACCGGAACGCCGATCCCGTGCGCGAGCAAATACGGCGACCCCATTACGTCCATCGCCTGCGAATCGAGCGCCCAACCGCCGCGGTCGGCGAAACTTTCCGCTTCGACCCAAAGCGTTTGCGGTCGACTTTCCAACCGTTGCGCCGCCGCGTCGTTCGTCGCCGTTAAGACAAAAATCGCGCCCAACGCCGCCGCGAAAAACGCTCCCAACCGCCGAATCGTCATCGTCCGAACTCCTTGTCGTTAAAAGGAATAAAAAAACGGCGCGTCCGGCGAAACGGTTCCGCGTCGTTTGAAGTCAACGTTAAAAAATCGCGTTCGACGACGCCGCGTCATTCGCGCGTCATTCGCTCAATCGAGCGTTCAGCGCGTCGAATTCCGCTTTCGCCGCCGCGTCGTCCGCGAGCCGCCAAATAACGTCGAAACAGCGGAGCGCGAGCGCGAAATCCCCGGCGTCGCGGGCTCGAATCGCCAAGGCGCGCGCCGCCTCGACCGTCTCGACGCTCGGTCGAATCGGGATTCCCTCGGCGTCGAAGATTTTGCGCAACTTCTCAAACGGCGGCGCTTTAGCGGGTCGGCGCGTCTTCGATTCGATAAACTTCAGCTCGCGGCGCGCGTCGGGCGACTCGTCGAACGTCAAACTGAAATGGAACGCCGCGGTCGCGACGTCGTATCGCTGAACGTCGACGTAAAACGAACCGAGATTGCGATAACAGCGGGCCAAATCGCGGCGCCGATAAGAGAAGCGAAGCGCTTGCGTCGTCGCCGTTAGATACCCGGCGAAGTCGCGTTCCCGACGCGCGACGTCGGCGATTTTGCAGAGCGTTTCCGCGTCGACCGGATTGAACGTCAACGCCTTATTTAAGGCCGCTTTAGCTTCGCGAGGTCGCCGCGCTTCGAGCTGAACGGCGCCGACGGTAAAATAGAAAAGCGGATAGTCGATCGGCGCGCGCCGCCGCGTCTTTTCGGTCGGGTAAACGCGGTCGCAAATCGCCTCTTCCAACGGGTTGGCGAAATAAAAATACCGCGCTTCCTCGTCTTCGTCGAAGAGTCCGCCGACGCGTTTTTCGAGCGTCGCCAACATTTCGAGCGCGTCGTCCAAACGCCGCGCGGCCGCCGTCTGCCGCGCCTCTTCTAAAAGCGCGTCGAACCGCTCCGAAAGAAGTCGGAAATTGCGCCGCCAAATTTGCGCCTTTCGCTTCGGCGCGAGCGCCAACCGCAAACGCCCGGTCGCTCGACGCTTCGCCAGCTCGCCGCTTCCGATCGGCGTTTCGGACGCCGCGCCGGTCGCCGCGCTAATTTTCGTTTCGTTATTCGTCGTCATTTTCCGCGCCGTTCCTTCGGTTGCGTTCGAATCCGCCGTCGCAAGTCGGCGCGGAGCGGCTTCGAACCGGTTTCGCCCTTTATTATGACGCGTCGGAACGCGAAAGTCAATCGCCGAACGCCGTTAAGTTCGAAAAAAGCGGAAAATTTTCGCCGCCGAACCGCCGCGCCCGTCAAGCGTCGGGCGTTTGCGGAACCTCGACGCCGACGAACGCCAAATATTCGCGCTCTTTCGCTCGCATCGTCGGCGCGTCTTCCGGCGAATGATCGTCGTAACCGACGAGGTGGAGCGCGCCGTGAATAACTTACAAAAGCAACTCTTCGGCGGCGTCCCAACCGAACTCCGGCGCCCGTTCCGCCGCGACGTCGGGGCAAACCAAAACGTTCCCTTCGAGGAGGCCGTTTTCCAAGTCGTCTTCGAGCGCGAACGCCAGCACGTCGGTCGGGTAGTCGTGTCCGAGGACCTGAACGTTCGTTTCGCGCATCGGCTCGGCGTCGAGAACGACGATCTCCATCCGTCCGCGCTCGACGCCGGCGTCGGTCAAAATCTTCGCGACCGCCCGTTCCATTCGGTCGAAGTCGATCGGCGTTTCGGTTTCGCGCTCGTCGAGAAACTCGAACGCGATTCCGTCGGCGGCTTCCTCTTCCTCGAACTCTTCCTCGAACTCTTCCTCGAACTCTTCTTCGAGCTTCTCCTCGAACTCTTCTTCGAGCTTCTCTTCGAACTCTTCCTCGAAGTCTTTCATTTTTTCGACTTGCGCCGCCTCTTCCGCCGGTTTCTTTTCCGCGTCGCTCATTGTTCCTTCGCTCTTTCTTTTTTCGTTGTTTTACCCGCGACCAAAGCGCCAAGCGCCAAGCGTCGACGCGTTCATTTTCGCTTTTTTCGTCCGTTTTTCGGATAAGCGCGCCCGGCGGTCGAACCGGTTTTTCCGGACGGCGTTTTCGCGCCGGGTTTCGACGTTTTTTTCGCCGCGCCGGTCGTTTTTTCGCTCGACTTGCCGCTTTTGCCGCCGCGCGAGCCGTCGTTTCGCGTTGTTTCCTTCGCGTCGGACGTCGCCGCGTCGACTTCCTTGCGGGACGTCGGCGCGATTCCCGGTTGCCGGACGAACTCGTAAGCGTCGGTCGGCGCGACGTCGGAGGAAAGCGGGCGGAAATTGTCGCGCGGCGCCTCTTTCGGCTCTTTCGCTTCGTCGCCCGTTTTCGCAGTCGCCGGATATTTGACGCGATTGTGTCGGCTCGCCAAAATCGACGTTACCATGCTCGTTTCGACGCGCCGAATTTCGCCGAGCGTTAGGCCGGAATCGTTCAACTGACCGTCTTCAAGACGCGCCGTAACCAGTTGCCGCACAAGGTTTTCAATCCGCCCCGGCGCGACGTCGCCCATCGACCGACTCGCGCTCTCGGCGGCGTCGGCCAACATCAAAATCGCCGCTTCCTTCGACTGCGGAATCGGGCCCGGATAGCGGAACGGCGCCTCGTCGAGCTGCTGCCCGGCCGGAAGTTCGTCCTTCGACGCTTCGTTCGCCTTTTGGTAAAAGAAGCCGGCCAACATCGTGCCGTGGTGCTGTTCAATCAAGTCGACAATCTGTCGCGGAATGTGATACCGCTTCGCCAAGTCGACGCCGTCCTTGACGTGCGCGACGATGACGAGCGCGCTCATTCGCGGCTCCAGCTCGTCGTGAACGTTGTATCCGCCGCGTTGGTTCTCGGTGAAACGCTCCGGTTGGAGCATTTTGCCGACGTCGTGAAAATAGGCGCCGACGCGAATCAGCGACGCCCGGGCGCCGATCGCTTCCGCCGCCGCTTCCGCGATCGCGGCCGTTTGGATCGAGTGATTGTAAGTCGCCGGCGCGCGCCGGTTAAGCTCCAAAAGGAGCGGGTGCGACGGGTTGCCGTATTCGAGGAGCCGCATCGGCGTCAGGACGCCGAAAACGCGCTCGACGATCGGCAAAAGCCCCGACGTAAGGAATCCGGCCAAGAGCGCCCAAAGTCCGCAAAACGCGGCTTCGCCCAAGATGTAAGCGCGATCGTTCGTCGTTCCGGCGGCCTCGGCCAACCAAGAGAGGACGAACGCTCCGGCTCCCGCCGCGAACGCGACGCCGATCAGTTGCGAACGCGTCCGAACGCCCCGCGACGCCAGCGCGACGATCGTCGCCGTTCCGACGAAAACGATGAACGTCCCAAACGCGCCGCCGCCGGAAAGCGCCAACGCAAACGCGGCGATCGAACCAAACGTCAACGCGACGCCCCAAGACGCCGCCAACGAAACCGTTTGTACAAAAATCAAAATCGGAATCAACGCCGCCGTTCCGCCGCGCGCGTCCCAAGCGACTTGCATCGCCCGTCCGACCGCGACGGTCGCTAAAATCAAGCCGAAAAAGATCGAACACGCGGCCAACGACGTTCCGCGCTCGACGTCGGCTTGCGTTAAACGCTTGCGGAACAAGGCGTAAGAGCTGAACAGCATCGTCGCGATCAACGCGAAAACGGCGCCGGCGCGCTTCAATTTTTCTTCAGTCGTCAACTCCTTGAGCCGCGCTTTTCGCTCCTCGCGAAGCAAGCGCAACTCGTTGTCGCCGATCGGTTTATCGGAGCGCGCCAACGTTTGGCCGACTTCGTAAACGACAAAAACGGGGCCGACGCGCTCCTCGGCGGCGGTCAACGCTTTGAACGTTTCGTCGCGATTCTCGGTCAGCGTCGTCGGCGCCGACGTTCGAATCCGTTGAAAAAGCAGGTCGAGCGCTTCGTCGTCGGTGTATTCGCGACTCAACAGCTCTTTGATTTGATAAGCGTTCCCGATCAAGACGTCGTTCGCCGCGACTTCGCGAGCGTTCGCCGCGGTCGCGCCGACGTCGTAAACGCGGATGATTTCTTGATTTCCTTCGCCCGCCGAATGAAGTTTATCCAAGACGCCGTTCTTTTCGAGCGGTTTGAGCGCGCGGTCGAGCGAATCGCGGAAATTCGCCAAATCGAGGTCTTTTTCGAGAACGCGCCGCATCGCGAGAAACGCCTTGCGCTCGTCTTCTTCGGTCGCGCCGATCGGCAAAAAACGACGCAAAAGCGCGCGATTCTCCGCCGAAATCGACTCGTAATCCGGCGCGGCGATCAGCGTTTGCAACTCGTTGGCCAGCGTCGCTTTATATCGCGCGAGTTTCGCGACGTCGTGAACGTAGACGTGCGGCTCTTCGAGGCGGGCGACGCGGCGCGCTTCGTTCGTTTTGTCCGGACTAAAGACGGAAAACCGCGCTAAACAAACGACGTCGCGCTCCGGTTTCGAGTCGAGTCGGAAATGGAACGGAAGCCGCCAAACGCAACAAATGGCGCAGATCGCGACCGCCGTCAGCGCGACGATCGCCAATTTAAGCGAACCGTTGTCGCTAAAAACGGCGCGACGCAAGCGGTCGAAAAAACCGTCGTAAGGAACGCGGGCCGCGACGCGTTGCGCTCTGGTGCGCGCTCGTTCGGGAGTCGGAGCCATAAGAACCTCAATTCCTGTCGGACGCTTCGTCGTCCTCGTCGTAATACAAGTCGTCGCGGCGCCCGTCGTCGGCGTTCGACTTCCAAACGGTCGACGCAAACGTCGGCGGCGACGTTATTTCCGAACCGACGACGCTCGTCGAGCCCGCGTTCGCTCCCGCGGTCGCGGTCGCCCCCGACGCCGTTCCCGCCGTTAAAACGGTCGGCGCGACGTTGGAAGCGACGGCGGACGCGGCGTTCGGCGCGACCAAAGCGCTCGACGCGACCGAAAAATCGCGAGCGCCGACGCCGGAATAATCCTCCGACTCGGGCGAACCTTAGTAAGCTTCGACGATCTTTTGGACGAGCGCGTGTCGAACGACGTCGGCGCGTCCCAACGTTAACCAACCGATTTCCTTGACGTTGCGGAGCCGCTCGAACGCGTCGACGAGCCCGCTTTTGACGCGGCGGCCCAAGTCGGACTGCGTCGCGTCGCCGCAAACGACGACGCGGGAGTTCCAGCCCATCCGCGTCAGGAACATTTTCATCTGGGAAACGCTGGTGTTTTGCGCTTCGTCGAGAATGATGCAAGCGTCGTTGAGCGTTCGGCCGCGCATGTAGGCGAGCGGGATCACCTCGACCTTCGAATCTTCCATAAACTGCCGCAACATATCGGCTTGCGTCATGTCGGCGAGCGAATCGAAGAGCGGGCGCAAATACGGGTTAATCTTTTCGGAGAGGTCGCCCGGGAGGAAGCCGAGGTTTTCCCCCGCCTCGACCGCCGGTCGCACTAAGACGATTTTGCGGATTTCGCCGAGTCGAAGCGCCTCGACCGCCCGCGCGACGGCGAGGTAAGTCTTCCCGGTGCCGGCGGGCCCGGCGCAGAAACAGATTTCGCGCTTGCGGAGCATTTCGCAATACTTCGCTTGCCCGGCGGTTTTCGGACGGATCGTTTTGCCGCCGTACACCTCGAACGGTCGAACGGTCGAGACCTCTTCGCCGCGCTTGACTTCGTCGAGCGCGCGGCGCAAGTCGTCGGCGTCGAGCGGCTTACCTTCGCGGTCG
>JAFTUJ010000076.1 GCA_017466305.1 Thermoguttaceae bacterium | reverse complement strand
TTCAAACGCTAAAACCGACGTCGCAACCGTTTCCGTCGCCGGAACGACGTGTTCCGCGACGACGTAACTCGTTTCGCCGCCGAAACCTTCGTTGTCGACACGCGTTAACGTCGCGACGTCAGGTCGCGTTACTTGCGACGCCGCGGAAACGTGCGCGACGGCGAGCGCGTCGCCCAAATTGCGGAACGTTTCCGGCGCCGTTCCGTCTCCCCAATTCAACGTCCACTCGGCGCCGGTTCGCCCGTTCGAGAAGAACGCCTCAAAGTTCAAGCGCAACGCTTGCTCGTTCGCAAACGTCGATTTCTCAACGGATACCGTCGGCGCAACCCGCTCGACGCGAACCGTCGCCGCCGTCGGAGCCGACGCGCTTTGCCCGTCTTTGACCAGCAAGCGAACCGTCCTTTTGCCGTTTTCGTCGACGTTAAGCGCCCCGGCGTCAAGCCAAAGCGAACCGCCGCCTTGCGCAAAATTCGCCGCGTCGACCGTCGACGAGCCGCCGACGTCCCACCAGTACGACAATCCGTCGCCGACGTTCGCGCCGACGTTCAACGCGCAGTCTTCTTGAACGACGTATTCGAAGCTCCCAAGCTCGGCGGTCAAGTAAACGTTCCCCGCGACCCAGTCGACCGAGTAAACGAACGGAACGCCCGGAGTTCCCGAAGCGTCGAGCGCCGCCGAACGCAAACCGCGGAAATAACGAACCGCGCCGTCCGAAGCGCCGACCAACAAATCGGTTGCGCCGTCGCCGTTATAATCGCAAGCGAACGGACGCGAACGTTGCGTTCCCTCCAAATCGAGCGCGCCGTCGACGCCGTTCAACTCGACGCTCGTCGACCAAATCGGCGCAAAACTCGAACCGACGTTCAGGAACGCAAAGAGTCGCCCGTCCGTCGAACCGGAAACCAAATCCTTGACGCCGTCGCCGTTTACGTCGGCCAACGTCGGCGCGCTCCGGCCCGAATCGACGACAAGAGAACCGCTTTCGTTCGACAAAGTCGCCAACGTCGCGAAATTGAAATCGCCTTGCGACGCCGCGTCAACGAGCAAATAAAACTTCCCGTCCGCCGCGCCGACGAGCAGGTCGTTCCGTCCGTCGCCGTTCCAATCGCAAATTTCCAAGACCGCGCGGTCGCCGACGTCGAGCGTCGTTTTCGTTGCGCTCGGCCCGTATTCGACGAACGTCGGCGCGCTAAGCCGCCAATCGTCGCCGATCCCAACGCCTTGATAATACAAGACTTGCCCGTCGCCAAGACCGACAAAAAGGTCGAGCGAACCGTCGCCGTTGAAGTCGACCGCTCGCGGCGCCGCGCCCAAACACGGCTTCGACGCGACGACAATTTCTTGCGACGTTTCGGTTTTCGCGTCGAAATATTGCGCGTATTGCGACGTCGCGTAAACAGGATTTGCGTTCGTCCCTTCGTTCAGATAAATCGCGACGCGCCCGGAACCGTCCGCCGACTTTTCGCCGACAATCAAATCGAACGCGCCGTCGCCGTTCCAGTCGGCCAACGACGGAACCGAATACGTCCCGAAAGCGGAAAGCTCGACGCCGTCGGAAGTTGCGATCTTCTCCGCGCGGGCGAAACGGAGCGGAAGCGTCGAAACGCTCGCCGCCGCGACGCCGCGCAACATGTTCCCCGCCGCGTCGCGCAAAACGCTCGAATCGATCGAAATCGCCAACGGAAGCGCGACGCTCGCGGTCGAACCTTCGACGGAAAGCGCGTCGTCAAGCAAACTTGCGTCGACGCCGTTCAAGTCGACGCGCAACGTTCGCGACGCCGAGTCGTATTCGAACGCCGACGCCGGCAGTTCGAGCGCGACCCCGGTCGTTTCGAGCGTCAACGAAACGACGTCGCCAATCGGCCCGTCGTCGATAAACGCTTGCAAGTTACGAGCTTCCGAAAACTTAATTTTAACAAAGTTCGCCGCGTCGCCTTGTCGAATCGAACCGACGTTAACGCTTTCGACGAACGGCGCCGTTTTGTCGACGTAAACCGTTTGTTGACAATCGATCCAGTTGCCGGCCCTATCGGTCGCGCGAATCAGCAGCTCGTGCCGTCCCTCTTGCGGAATCTCGACCGTCGCGGTAAAGTCGGGGCTCGTCGTCGTGAAGGCGGCAAGTTCGGCGCCCGTCGACATGTTGTAAACGCGCACCACCATATTCGCTTTCGAAAGTCGGCCCGACAAAACGACTTCCGACGAAGCGGAACGAATCGCGCCCAAGGTCGTCGCCTCGCCCTCGACGTTCGCAAGCGGATTCGCGCCGACGGCAAGCGGCGCGCCCTGCGGGACGTCGCTCGCGCCGCCGTCGCCGACGACAATCGAAGGAATCGACGAATCGACCGTCCAAGTCGTTGAAAACGCTCCGGTTCCGACGTTGCCCGCCTCGTCGCGAACGCCGGCGAGCGAAACGGTCAACACGTAAGTTCCGTCGCGCGACGTAAAGTTCTTCAAGCCGACCAACTTCCACTCTTGCGCCGCGCCGGTCGTTTGAATCGCGGACGGCAAAATCCCGAGCGTTAAGTTTGAATTCAACGCAACTTCTTCGCCGTCTCGGGTTAAGGTAAAGTCGGCGAAGTCGAGCGAATCGAAATCGACCGCTTCGTTGAAGCCGAGGTACAAGGCGTCGTAAGAGAAATTGGTCTCTTCGCGCAACACGCCCGACCAAACGGCGTTCGACAGCCCGACGCCGTCCTTCGTCCAAACGACCGCTTCTTCGCCGACGCCGCGTTTGGCGTCGACGCTTCGCAACCCGTTTGTTTTCAAGGTTAAACGATA
>JAFTUJ010000075.1 GCA_017466305.1 Thermoguttaceae bacterium | reverse complement strand
TCAAGGTTTCGGTTCAACGTTGCGGCGGGATGGCGACGCTCTTTTTCCTTGGCGACGAAGATTCCGCCGTCGTCGACTGGCCGTCCGCGTCGCGTTGCAATACGAAGCGTTTCGCGAAATTTTTCTGGAAACTCTTGGACGGCGGCGTTTACCTCCCGTGCAGTCAATTCGAGGCGATGTTTACAAGCGTCGCGCACTCGGACGAATTGATCGACCGAACGCTTGAGGTTGCCGCCGACGCGTTCCACACTCTTTGAGCGCGCGGCGGTTGCGTTCGATGTTGACGCTGTGTCGCTAATCAACTTGGGCGACGCGGCGTCGAATGTCGGTCGTTGAATCTTTGGGATGGTGTTAACAATAATAAATAAACGACTTAAAGTTGGTGAGGACGAGGTGATGTTCGGGCTTTTTTCTAAAAAACGTCGAGAACAGCGCGCGGAAGAACGCGAACGCAAACGCTTGACGCGTCGTCGCAACACGTTGATTTTAGCGTTTGCGCTTCTGTTTCCGTCGCTTTTGACTTGGGCGTATTTCATTTTCGGAGAACGGTTTGCGCCGTCGTTTTCGAAATATATTTTCGTCGCGGGCAAGACGTTGCAGTTTGCGTTTCCGGCGTTTATCGCGGCGTTTGTTCTGCAAACGCGTTGGCTGGTTCGGCGACCGAATCGGCGCGGTTTGGCGGTCGGCGCGATTTTCGGCGCCGTCGTTGGGCTCCTTATCTTCTTTATTGGAGCGTATTTAGTGAAGGATCCGGGTTCGTTTAAACCGCTTGTCGACAATTTGCGCGGAGAGTTGACGGGACGTTTGCAACCGTTGGGGTTGGCGACGCCGGGCGCGTTTATTGGGTTGACGATATTTTATTCGATCGTTCACTCCGGACTGGAAGAGTATTATTGGCGGTGGTTTACGTTTGGGCGTTTAGCGGAGCGTTTACCGTATGTCGCGGCGACGTTGATCGCCAACGCCGGGTTTATGTTACATCATGTCCTGCTTTTGGGCGTTTATTTCGGCTTTCGCGAACCGGCGACGTGGGTCTGTTCGTTCGGCGTTTTTGTCGGCGGGCTCGTTTGGCAGGAGATATATCGGCGCAACGACTCGATTTACGGCGCTTGGCTGAGTCACGGCTTGATCGACGCCGGTATTTTCGCGGTCGGTTTTCTGCTTCTGCCGAGCGCATAACGCGGCGTTGCTAAGTTGAAGATATAAAACGAGTTGAGCGTTGGTCGGCGTCGCGTTTGATCGCAAACGCGGCGTCGCGACTTAGGGGGTTCTAGAATGCGAGTCGTCGGTATTGGAACAGACGCCGCGGAGATCGACCGCGTTGTGAAACTTTACGAGCGTTTTCCGGAAACCTTTATGGAACGGGTGTTTACGGAGCGCGAACGCGAATATTGTTTGCGTAAAAAACGCAATTTCGGCGAGTCGTTGGCGGCGCGTTGGGCGGCTAAAGAGGCGGCGTTAAAGGCGTTGGGAACCGGTTGGGCGTCGGGAATTTCTTGGACGGACGTCGAAGTGGTTAACCGACCGGACGGCGCGCCGCAACTTTTTTTATCCGGAGGCGCAAAAAAAGTCGCCGACGAATTGGGCGTCGTCGACGTGAAAATTTCGTTGACGCATTGTAAAACATTGGCGATCGCGTTTGTCGTTATGTCGTCAAATGATTGAAGTTAAATAAGTTGCGCCTTGAAGCGCCGCCGGCCGGAACGCTTGAGCGTCGCGACGCTTGGCGGACGCCTGTTCGAGAGATAAGCGCTGGAATCGCAAAGGATTGCGGCTCGTTTCGGAATGGCGGCAAATCGCTTGAAAGATCGTTGGGGCAACGCGTAAGACGTTCGACGTAAAACGACGTGTTGTAGTTATAGGGCCAAAATGCAAATTCAACTTCGAACGCAACGAAGCGCGACGCGCCGAAAAGCAATGTTATTAGGCGTCGTTGCGATGACGCTAACTCTTGTCGGTAAAAATGTTAACGGAATTGACTTTAAGGCGTCGCTTCCGTCTCTTGCGAACGCTTGGTCAAGAGAGGCGCAGACTAACGAAGAATCGGAGGAACCGTCGCGGGCTTTTGCGTCGCCTGTCGGGCGGGACGGAAGGGCGTCGGGGACGTCGGAAAACGACGCGACGTCGTCTTCTTTGGAAGCGACGTTTGCGCTTGATCTAAGTCCTTCGTTTTCGCGCTTTTTGCCTTATTCCGTCGTGTTGGGGCGAGTCGTTTGCGAATCGAACTTTCCGCTGGAAGAAACGGCGGGGTTGCAAGCTGAAATTGTTCGACTGCAGAACGATTTGGTTGGGTATCTTGGCGTTCCGGAGTCGAAAGAAAAGATTTCGCTTTGCCTTTTTCGAGACCGAACCTCTTACGTCGCCTTTATTTGCGAATATTTTCCCGGCGCTCCGACCGATCGACCGGCGCTTTACGTTAAGGAACCGGGAAAACCGGGCGTCCTGATGGTGCGGCGCGACGAACGGATGATTTTAAATATTCGACACGAGATGACGCACGCCTACTTAAACGCCGCGCTTAGGAATGTTCCGATTTGGATCGACGAAGGGTTGGCGAAATATTTCGAAACGCCGCCCGGCGAACGCGGTTTTCGCAATCCTTTTTTAGAGAAGGTCGAAAGCGACGCGACGTCGTTTTTTGCGTCGCCGCCGTCGTTGCCGCGTCTTGAAAAATTAGTTCGGGTCGACCAAATGCAAATTCGCGAATACCGGGAATCTTGGGCTTGGACGCATTTTTTGATTCATTATTCTCCTGAAACGCAACGCGTGTTGGCGCTGTATTTACGAACGCTTCGACCGGAAGCGCAGGAGGGAATCTCGGCGGAGGAGGCGACGCGTTTGCAGAAGGACGCGCCCTTAAAGCGCTTGTTGGAGCGTTACATTCCGGAATATAAGGCGAAGTACGTCGAGCATTTTCGCGGTTGGACGGAGCGACGCGACGAATACGAGAGCGGACGAACGACTCCAAGACAACCTTAACTAACGAACGTTAAACGGGTTAGGGACAACGCTGAAAGCGGCGACGAAACGTCGCCGTCGGTTTATTGCGCTTCGGCGTTGACGCCTCCGCGATCGAAAATACGTTCTCCGCGTTCGCCGACAAGAATGCGGACGTCGTAATCGTTGTCTTTGAAGAAATTACGAGCGACGTTGAATTCGGCGAAGGAATCGGCGGAAACGACGAACGCTATTTTAAAACGGCGCGCGCTTACGTTGGCAAAACGGGCCCTCAACGCTTCGCAAACGTTGTTTGTTTCGTCGTTTAGGTCGACGCCGGCGCTCGGTTTCGGCGCGACGATCGCTCCCGCCGCGTCGCGTTCGACGACGTAAAATTCGTCGTCGTTGAATTCGAGTTCGGAAAAAGCGCCTTGATCTTTTAAGCGTTTCCAACAATAAAGGCGACCGTACTTTACGACGACGGGAAATTCCTCTTTGTCGGAAAAATGGAGTTGCGGCGGCGAAGTTTTGCGCGTTTGAGCTTTTTTTCGGGTTTGCGATTCGTCTTCTAACTCTTTTAGTCGCAATTGTTTCGCGTCTATTTCGGCTTGTAAACGCGCCTTGTCTTGCGACGTTGCGTCAATTTCTGCGTTTCGTGAATCGATTTCCGCTTGGAGAACGGCGTTCTTTTGTTCCGTTTCTTGTTGTTTTTGAACGATTTGCAGCGTTTCCTGAATGATCGCGGCGATTTCGGGAGCAAGGATTTGTTCTTGAAGCGAGGCGAGGTCGCGCGATTGTTGCAAGGCGTCGCGCCATTCTTCTTTAAGCGCGTCGCGTTCCATCGTCAGAGCTCTTAACTCGTTATAAGAAACGTGTTGCGTTCGCGATTCGGCGAGTTCGCGGCGCGTCGTTTGCAGAAGTACGACGACAAAAAGAAGTAAAAAAAGGAACGCGCCGAACATATTGCAGATCGCGTCGAGGAAAAGTTCTAAACTGTTTTGGCTCTGTTGTTTACGTCGCATTGTTCTCTTGGTTATCGAGCGATTTCGATCGTTTGCGTTTCGCCGACAAGGTCGACGCCAATTTTGAAACCGGCTTCTTCTAACGACTTACGTAAATCGTCGTGTTGCGCGACGCCGGAAGGGCGAAAGAGGAGGACAAAGTATTCGGCGTTTTTATCGCGTTGGCGCGCCCAGGTTAAGAAGGCGCTCTTGGCGTTGCCGCTTGTAAATTTTTGGGGTTGAAGGCGCGTGTTTTCGGGCGACGCAAGGGGGCGCGCTACAATCTGTCGCGCGGAGACTTCGACAAGCCAAGGCGTTTCGCGCACGTTGCCGGACGACGCGTAAAAGACGGAAGTTTCAGGCGGTAAACTGTTTTGTTGGACTAGGTTAGCGATCTTCGCGTCGAGAACGGCGATTTCGGCGTTTTGTGTTTCAACGTCGCGAACGAGTTCGGCGCGACGCGTTTGCGTTGCGGTATCGTCGGCGATAAGCGCTTGCAAACGTTCGCTTTCGGCGAGCAATTCGGCGAGACGACGTTCGGCTTCGCGGCGTTCGTTTTCGGCGCTTTCGAGCGAGAATGCGGTTTGCGACGCTTCCCGAGCCGTTTTCGTTTGGCTTTCCAAGGTTTGGGCGAGCGTCGCTAAGTTGCTTTTAAGCGTTGCGATTTCGTTGGTTAACTTGGCGACGTCGGTCTTGGTCGGCGGAGGCGAGGAGGCTTCGTCGATAATTTTTTGAGTTAATTCGACGGCTAAAATTAGCGTTATCAAGACGACCAGGCCGCAGACGGACGCGATCGCGTCTTGAAACGCAAAAAGGGAAAACGGCGCCTGACTCTTTTTTTTGCGCATTGGTAAACGACTAAACAAAAGGAGTTGCGTTGATTTTAAACGCGACGCGTTCAGGGCGTCGGCGGCGACGCAACGTCGCTTACGTTGCGTTCGTTAACCGGGCGGGCGTCGACGCGCAATTTGAGAACGACGTTCGAAGCGCAAAAATCGGAGATATCGTCGAGCAATTCCTCTTCGGATTTGCGGACGAACGTTGCGAAAATTTGTAACGTCAGCGCGACGCTTAACGCGAGGAACGTCGTTTCAAACGCCGTCGAAAGTCCCGCCGTTACTTGTTTTAACGCCGGCGTCAGTTCCGATACTTCGCCGGACGCGGTCAAAACGCTCGTGAAACTCGCGATCGCGGCGGACAAACCCAAAACGGTGCCGATGAAGCCGAGAATCGGAATCGCCCAAAGGAATCCGTTGATCAGCGCGTAACTTGTTTCGCTTAAGTTCTCGTCGCGTTCGGCTTGCGAGCGGAAAAGCGCGTCGGCTTCGGCGACTTGTCCTAAGTTTCTAAGGTGCGCAAGCGTTTGCACGACGCGACGATAGAGCAAAAAATCTTTGGGCGACTCGGCGTTTTCCGAAATTTTGCGCGTTACTTCGTCGACTGTCGCAACCGTTAACACAAAGTTGGGGTCGTTCGGTAAAATGGGAAGCTGCAACGGTTTGCGTTGCAGCTTGATTTTCCGCGTTTTAATCCAAAGAAGGAAAAAGGTCCAAAAACCGAAAAAAACGATCGGATACGGAGTACCGCCGCGTTCCAGGACGGTCGCTTTGGCGGCGCATTCGGGCGCCAAAAAAACCGCGCAGTAAAAGAGCAACGTTGAAAGGAGCGCTAAAACGCCGGACGAAAGCGCGCCGACTTTGAGGTAACGTTCGCCGGGGAACGCAAGGCGACGTTCGAAGTCGTCGCGTCGCCATGAAAGTTTGGAAGATTGAGTAAGCTTTTTCATTATAACGGGTTGCGAACGGTCGACGCCGCGTTTATGTTGACGTTGTTGGGAAATCAACGCAAATTCGACCGTCGCGACCAACGCAAGAAGCGCGTTCGTCGCGGCGGTCGTCGGTTGCTTAACCGACGCAAACAAACAAGTTGCGTCGTTTCGGGCGTTTAGCGCGCTTTAACGAGCTCGACGCCGACGTTGCGCATTTGAGCGCAGAGCGGAAAGGTAAGGAAGAAAGCGACGGGGAAACAAACGATTAGGCCGATCGCGTAAAGCAACGCAAGCGTTTCGGAGACTTGCGTTCGTTGCGCGACATAAGGCGCAACCGATTTAAGACAACGGTTTGCGTAACTCGTGCCCTGGTAAAAAACAACGAAATTCCAGTAAATGTTAAAGATGGGAATCAGGAGAAGACCGCAGGCCGGGCCCGGCGTTGTCGGCGCGTTTTCCGGGGGAAGCGCGCGCCAAAACGCATGCACAAACATTAAAAGGAAAATACCCGCGATCGTACTGCAAACGAGCGGCGCGACGATGCAAAACGAAAAGGCGATCACTCCGGCGAACGTATTGAGCGCAAAGAGCGCCGCGACGAGGTCTTTGTCTTCGCGGACAATTTCGATTCTCTTTGCGCCGGTTTCGTCGCTCCAAAGCGTTTCGGTGGTGGTCGTGTCGGTGTTTTCGGTAACCGTTACGACAAAAGCGCAAAGCAAAAAACCGATGAACGGAAGAACGAAGAGTAGAAGGCAGGAAACCCAATAAGCGCGAAACCGGCGCGCGAGTTGGTCGGCGAGATTGCACGTCGTCGGCTCTTGCGCGTAGTCGTAATGACTTCGGGAGGCGACGCCGGATTGGTAAGCCGCGCCTAACTGTTGTTGCCCAAAGAGATGAGCGAATTCCGGCTCCTCGCGCATCGGGCGAGCGTTTTCGCCGTTGCGCCAAACGAGCGAGTCCGCGTTCGCTTGGCCGTTTTGAACGGCTTCGTAGAGCGCGGCGGCGGCGTAAGGACCGGAACCTGTTTGACCGTCGAGACTTAGGAACCAACAGGGCGCGGAGGAGGTCGGCGCTTGCGGAGCGGAATAAGCGCCGGGTTGCGGAAGGGAGGACGCCGTCGATTGCGACGCTGCGGAAGCGGCGGGTTGCGGCTCGGCGGCCGGCGCGGGTTGACCGAAAAATTCCGCGAAGGAACCGGCTTCGCGCCAGGTTCGCTTGTCGGTAGAGAGCGGCGACGAAGCGTCGATATTGCCCTGTTGGATCATCGAACGGATTTTTTCGGCGGTGAAGGGGCCGTACGCGCGTTCACGAAGTTTTATATAATAGTTCATTGTTGCAACTGTTGAAAAATGGCGAGTTGTGGTTAAACGCCCGAAAGGAAAAGCGGAACGACGCAACGTCGTAAACGCGTTGAACGTCGTCTCGCGTAAATGGTCGAAGCGTTATAAACGTTGTCGTTTATCGAGTAAAGGGTTATCGCGCTGACGCGTCGGGGCAAAGGAAAACTAAGTTCCAACGTTTCGCGATGAAGCCGGGGTTGATCGACGCGCGACCGTTTTGCGTTTTGCCGCAAACTTGAGCTTGCGCTCCGCCGTCGGTAAAAGACGCGACGTAAAGCGTTCCGTCTTCAAGCGTTGCGTTCTTCGGCGCCGCGAGCAGCGCGGTCGAATCGACGACGTCGAGGAAACCGACCCAACGGCAAACCGGGAGCGGAGCAAAGGCGCGGTTTTCAAAGGATTGGCGAGCGAGGTCCAAGTAAGGCTCGGCGGCGTGTTGAGCGTTGGGCTTTTTCGACTCGGCTTTTTCGGCCAGCTTGGCGAGCGTCTTTTTGGCTTCGGCGCGCAAATTATTGAGCGACCGCGTCGCGCGGTAAAGGTTGAGCTGATCGTCGACGCCGGCCAAATCGGCGCGCCATTCCGCGAAAACGCCGAAATAAGGATCTCGGTAAATAACCGTCGTTAAACGTTTTAGCAAAACAATTTTGACCGCCGGGTCAAGCCGAGTTTCGTCGGCTCGAATAATTTGTTCGAGTATGTCGACGACGACGTCGAACCATTCTTGTTCGCTCGGCGTTTCGGGAAGCGCTTGAATTTTTTGATAAATTTCATATTGTAGCGCGATTTGAATATCGTCGTATTCCTCCGCTTTTACGAGGGATAGGTTGAAAGTTTCGACTTTTGGTTTACCGTTTGTAACATCGACGCAATAATCGACCGGCGGTTTGTTGGAAACGTTTTTCGGCTGCGACGTTAAGTAGTAATAATAGGAGCCTCCCGGCTTCGCGTAAAGATAAAGTTCCGGAGCGCAAAATTCGAAAACGCGTTTGAGTTCTTGCGCTAATTCCTTGCGCCCCATAACGGCGGCGCCGCCGATCGCGTCTCCGCGAATGGTTCGAAGACGCGAACGAACGTCGCCGAATTCCGGCAAGAATTTCGGAAGCGACGTAAAGACGGGAGTTAACGACGTTTCGATTTGAACGAACGACGCGTTGTCGTCTCGCCAAGCGTCGGAATTGGGGTAATTTTGAACGAACGCGTTCCAACGGTCGAGATGCGAAACGATCGCTAACGATTGTAACGCTTGGTCGATCGATTCGTCGGAAATTTTGCCGCGAAAACGAGTTAGCTGCGCTTCAAACTCCGCCGCGTCGCCGACGGCGTTTTGTAGCCTGCCCGACAAATTATCTAATTCGACGTTAAGTTGCGCGTCTTCGCTCAATTTCTTTACGACCGTTTCGAAGGTTGCGCGCGAGTCGCGAAGGGGTTGCGAAATAACGCGTCCGGAGAACTTAGCGTCGAAGGCTTTTAGGTCGGCGGCGATCGAAGCGATTTCGGCGGCGCGCGCTTTGGCGTCGAGCGTTTGGTCTTTTTCCAACGCGTTTTTCCGAGCGACCAGCTCGTTTAATCCCGTTTGGTACGCGGCGTCGTTAGTTTTCAGTTCGGCGCGGCGAATTTCGTCGTCGCGTTTTTTCAGGTCTAAGTAACGCGTTTCTTCGTCGGGACTTAGATACGTTTCTTTTAACCGTTTGAGAACGTCCGGACGCGAAATGTTGTCGCGATGACTTTCTTCAAGCGTCGCGACGTCGCTCTTGAAGCGTTGGAGGCGGTCGGCTTCAAGACGTCGCAACGTTTCGAGCCGGTCGGATTGCTTCTTAAACTCCGGCTGTTCAAGGAATTGGGGCGACTGACTCCGGTAGGTCTCGAAGGCGTTTTCGGCTTCCGCGAGCGCGGAGTGAATCGGCTTTTGCCCTGCGGAGCCTTCGAAACGATCGAGATGCGTTTGAAGCGCGTCGGCGGCCGCTTGCGCGTCGCGTTTTAAGCGAGATTGTTGCGCGATGTAAAAGAAGGCGGCGGCAAGGAGCGCGCAGAACAGGACCGCGGCGACGACGCAAATCGTAAGTTTCCGTCGCTTTTGGAGTTCCGACGCGGCGACGCGACCGCCGCATTCTTCGGCGATCGCGGCGGGAACGTTTAAGCCCGCCGCGTCGGCCGCGAGTTCGACCGCTTCGAAAGCGTCGGAAATCGCTTCGACGGAAGCGTCGCGTTCAAGCAAGTCGTTTAAACGTCGGAATTTGCGTTCGTACTCGGCGACGGCTTCATTGTGTCGCCGCAAATACTCGGCGGCTTCTTGCGGTTGGCGAACGTCGGCGAGAAGGTTGGCGGGCAAAGTGACGCCGAGTCGACGGCACTCGGAAGTCGCTTCCTCCCAAGCGGTTTCGTAATGCAAAATGTTGGCTTGATCGTTCGACGCGACCGCGTTTTGCCAATTTTTCGCAACTTCTGTCGCGCCTTGCAACGCTTTTTCGCGTTTGATGCGCAACGTTTCGGAGCGCAACGCGTTAAGGAAAGACGAGGAACAGGGCGCGAGGCGTTCGGGACTTTCGAGTTCCGCGAGGCGGTCGAGCCAAAACGCGAGCGTGTCGTTTTGCGGCGGAGCGTTCAAAAAGAGCTTTTGCAACTCCTTTTCGCGCAACGTTTCGAGCGAACGAATTTGCGTTTCCCAAACGGGGTAGGAGGGAAACGCGGTCTGCAACTTGCGAAGAATTTCGAGGCGCGAATAGGCGTCGCCCCCGGCGAGCGCGAGGCGACGATGCGCGGCGAACAGCGATTCGAATTTCTCGTAATCGATGAGAAATTCAGCGATTCGCGCGGCGTTGGCGGAGGAGAGCGGCGGAGAGACGGCCAAGCCGAGAGCCCGGCACGCGTCGCGCCAATCTTCGAGTTGATCGAAGTTTAGGGCTTGGTATTCGTCGAGCAATTTTTCGTTTTGCGCGATTCGCGCCGCTTCGCAGAGGGCGCCGAGGTCGAGGGAGGCGCAGACCGTCGCGTTGAACTCTTCGAGGCGGCGACAGTTGCGCGCAAACTCTTGCGACAGTTCGGTTAATTGCTCGTGCGTCGTGCCTTCCGGGTCGTCGAGGACGCGACGAATTTCGTCGACAATGACGTCGCTGGGTTTCATAACTGTTTAACTTTCGTGAGTTTAATGGAGCCGCTTACCGCGTCCGTCGCGGCGACGAACGCGGTAAGCGGCGCATTGGCAAGGGGTGGCGTTGGCGGGAACGGGCGTTGACACGACGTCGTATTATTCGAGTTTGCCTGTCGCAAGCGGAAGCCGAACCGGTTGAACCGGTTTGCCGTCGTCGCCGTTTTGCGGAATCGCGAAATAAAGCGTCCAGTCAAACGGCGGGCGTTCCGGAAGTTGGAACTCCGCGAAAGTATCCGGTTCGCCATTTTGCGGGGTGGGTAATTTATAGTATTGTCGAAGCGTGTTGACGCAAGCGTCGCGCGACCAATCGCCTTCCGGGCGTTTTACAACAATTTTGTTGTTTTGATCGGAGATTATAAAATATGGAAAATAATATTGTCCGTTAATCTCGGGGAACTCGCGTTTTTTGATACGTTTGTAATATTCTGTGACTGAATTGCAAAGTTGCGCCCTCTCAAAAAAGCAAGAATTGTTGGATTTAACGTTTTCGGGAATAGCAACTGAGCGCCAAGCGCAGAAGGCGCTGGGGGTATACGCGTCAAAGTTAGTTGAAGCGTTGAGTTCTAAAACAACGGCGTCGATATTAGCCGATTTTTTCTCTAAACCGACAAGAGAAAGGGGAAAATTTCCATAAAGTCTTGATAATGCTTGGCTTACGTCTTGCCAACGTTCGACGCAGTTCTCGCCCGATTTATAAAGTGTCGAGGGCTCGGTAGAATTTTGGTCGTAGTAAAAAGCGACGCGGAGGCCTAAACTACTTATATGCGCAATGTTAAATTCACTAGGCGTATTTTCGTTAGGTTCAAACTTAAATATCGGCTTGTTATTGTCTATAACAAGTTTTAAGTTGTAGGAGAAATCGTCGCTTTGAGTCAGCCCTTGTCTCTTGCGGGGCGGAGCGGGGATATTGACTTCGCAAACGGCGAGCTCTTGCCCTTGCTGACTAAAAAGCAATCGACATTTCTTTACAGGGGCCTGCGGGTCAAACACAGCCTCCTCGTCGTTTACGTCAATCAAGCCGCCGCGGTCGACGAGAAGTTCGATTTCGACGCCGAATTCTAGGTCGCGACCGGATTCCTCCCAAGCTTTGAACGTTTTGACAAAAAGTTCGGCGAGTTCGGGAGTCGCGAACGCGTCGGGCGTTTGCGTCGTTCCGTCGATTGTCGCGGCGTAAGCGACGACGTCGCCGATTTTATTAGCGTTGCAAGCCGTTTGGAATTCCTTGAACGCCGCCTTTAAAGCCTCAATCTTTTCGTCCTTTTCTTCTTGCGTCGGCTCCGAGTTTTTTTCTTCGGCTTCGGGCTGAGCTTGCGTCGCGTCGGTCGGTTCGGT
>JAFTUJ010000003.1 GCA_017466305.1 Thermoguttaceae bacterium | reverse complement strand
CCCTTCTCCGCGCCGGAACTGAACGCGCCCGCCGCCCCGCTCGACGACGCCCGTCCCGCGCCGTCCGACGCTACCGACGCCGTTCCAACGCCGTCCGACGCTACCGACGCCGCGTTTCAGACGCTTTTCGGTCGCGAAATCGCCGACTATCGTCTCCAAAACGGCGCCGGTCGATACGTCTTCGAAGAGGAACTCGGCGAACTCCTCATCCTCGAAAACGCTTGGCTCGAAACGGTCGAAAACGCGCCGGAGCCGGAACTCGACGCGCTCCGTTCCGACTTAGCCAAGCGTCTCCGCGCCGAGTTCGGCCCCGGTTTCGAAACGGTCGCGACGAAGCGTTACCTCTTCGTTCACAACGTTTCGGACGCTTACGTCGACTGGTGCGCGCGCCTCTTCGAAAAGGTCGCCGACGCGTTCGACAAATTTGCCTTCAAGCACAAACTCCCGACGACGGAGCGCGTCGAGCCGATGGTCGTCGTTATCTTCGCGACCCAACGCCAATTCTTCGAATACGCCGCTCGCGAAACGCCGTCGCCGGACAAACTCGCCGCCTATTACAACATGCAGACGAACCGCGTCGCGCTTTACGACCTTTCCGGCGCCGAGTCGAGCCGCGCCGGGGTCGCCGACGACGACGCCGAACCGGAGCGCCGCCGTCGAGCGTTCCAAGAAACGAAGGAGTTTCTCTCGCGTCCGAACGCCGCGTTCAACGTCGCGACGATCGTTCACGAAGCGTCGCACCAAGTCGCGTTCAACCGCGGGCTCTTTTTGCGAACCGGCCCTTTCCCGTTTTGGGCGGTCGAAGGTCTCGCGCTGACCTTTGAAACGCCGAACGGGCGCGCGTCGCAGGGCGGTTGGAATTTTACCGGCTCTTTCCCGAAAAACGAACGGCTCCTCGAGCGTTTCCGTCAATACGCCGCGACGACTCGCCAACGCGACCCGCTCCGTTCGCTCGTCGCCGCGCAAAATATCGGCGACGCTCGCGAGGACGTCGAGGGCTTTTACGCCGCGTCTTGGGCCCTTTTCTATTATCTTTACAAGCGGCGCCCGAACGAATTGGCCGCTTACCTCCGCGAGACGGCGGCGAAACCGGCGTTCGTCGCTTACCCGGCGGCCGACCGAATCGCCGATTTCGAAAAGCATTTCGGCGACGATTGGGAAAAGTTGACCGAAAACCTTTTGCGCTTCGTTCGGCGACTTTGAACCGCTCCGTCAAAACCGGCGCGACCGCTCCGTTTTAACGCCGCCGACCGACGCAAACTCAACGCAAACCGCGCAAATTCGCCGCCTTAACGCAGCCGACCGACGCAAACCGCGCAAATTCGCCGCTTTAACGTTGCAACGAAAGCGGCGAATTCTTTTTTAAAAAAAGCGGGAAAATCCTTGACTTTCGGCGTCGCGGCGGTTATAATCGCCACAGTTAAAGTCGTCGGGCGATTATTGTTCGTTCGCCGTCTGTTTTTAGCGATTTTTTTAGCGACGCTTCCGCTTGTTCGCCCTTTTCCGACGGCGAACGCGGCCAACTTTTGAGGAGATTCTTATGCAAGGCGAATTCCGTTTCTCGTTCGGCCCTTGGAACATTCACGAAGGCGCCGACCCGTTCGGCCCGGAAGTCCGCAAATCGATTCCGTTCAACAAAAAACTGGAAACGTACAAGAAAATGGGGTTCGACGGCGTTCAATTTCACGACGACGACGCCGTTCCGAACATGAACGAAATGTCGCCGGACGCGATTATTAAGGAAGCGTCGGAACTGAAAAAGACGCTCGACGATCACGGGCTCGTCGCCGAATTCGTCGCGCCGCGCCTTTGGTTCGACCCGCGCACCATCGACGGCGGTTTCACCTCGAACTGCGCCGAATGCCGCCAATACGCGATCGAGCGCGCCAAACGCACCGCCGATATCGCGACCGCGCTCGGCACGAAGAACGTCGTCTTTTGGCTCGCCCGCGAAGGCACCTACATCCGCGAAGCGAAAGACCCGGTCGTCGCGACCGAACGTATCGCCGAAGCGCTCCAAATCCTCCTCGATTACAACAAAGATATCCGCGTGATGATCGAGTCGAAGCCGAACGAACCGGTCGACCACGCTTACATTCCGACGATCGGGCACGCCATCGCGCTCGGTTTGATGACGAACGCTCCGGAACGCGTCGGCTGCCTCATCGAGTCGGCGCACTCGATTCTCGCCAACTTGGCGCCGTCCGACGAAATGGGCTTCGCGCTCGCGCACAAGAAACTTTGGAGCGTTCACCTCAACGACCAAAACGGTCTTAAATTCGACCAAGACTTGACGTTCGGCGCCGTCGACCCGCGTCGCGCGCTGAACCAAGTTCGCGTTTTGGACCGACACGGCTTCGGCCTCAACGGCGAATGGGTCGGCCTCGACGTCAAGGTGATGCGCACTCAAAAAGACGACGTCGCGCTCAAACACCTCGATTACAGCCGCAAAATTTTCCTCCGTTTGCTCGAAATCAGCCGTTCGCTCGACGACGCGAAGATCGCCGAACTCCAAGCGGAACGCGACTACGAGGAACTCAACTGGTACATTCTCGACGCGATGCTGAAGTAAGCCGCGTTCGCAACCCCGGCGTTTCGGCGACTTCCGACGTTTAACGACGTTCGGAAGCCGTCGGCGTCCCGGTTCCGTTCCGATTCCCCGCTCCCGTCGACGCGTTCCTCGTTCAAGCCGCGCGTCGACGTTCGGGGATTTTGCGCCCCGATTTCGCCGAGCGTTTCGTCGAAAACCGGTCGGTCGTTCGCCTTCAAGCCGTCCTAGCGTGTCCGTGTGTTTCCCGCCGACGCGCCGTCGTGTT
>JAFTUJ010000074.1 GCA_017466305.1 Thermoguttaceae bacterium | reverse complement strand
TCGGAGCGTTTGCCGCCGGCCTTTCCCCTTCTCTTTTTTGGGGGACGAGCGCCGTTTCCCCTACGTCCCTAGAACCGGGCGCCGTCGATTTAACGTTAAAACCGGCGCGACCGGCAAAATCGGGCGAGAAACGCGAAAAAATAGGCGCATATTAAGCTATTTTACCCCAAAATTTCCCGGCGTCGAGACGTTTTATTGGGCGCGTCCCGATTTTTCGACGATTTTTCTCTTTTCCGCCGTTTCCCGCTCGCTTGTTTCGCCGAAATCGGTCGCGCCGGTCGAAAAAAAACGTTAATTTTCGAAAAATCGCGCCGCGACGCTTGAAAATTGGGGCCGCGTTTGTTAAACTAAAGACGTTCCGCCGTTGGAACGGCCGTTTATTCGGCGCTTTCCGCAAAGTCTTCTTATTTTAACGCAACGTTCCGCCGAGTCAGCCGCTCGTCGGACGCGGGAGATTTTTATGTCGCGACCTTCGCTCCGTTCGTTCGTTTTCGGACGACCGTTCAACTCGCTCAAAACGTCGGGCGCCGCGCTCGCCCTCGCCGCCGCTTCGTTGGGGGCGCCGTCCCTCTTCGCCGCCGACCAGGTCGACGCGACGATCGTTTCGCAAAACGTCGTCAATAAAATCGACGAAAAAGTTTACTCGCATTTCCTCGAACACATTTACAACTCCTGCAACGGCGGTCTTTGGGGCGAACTCGTTTGGAACCGCTCCCTCGAGGCCGGAACCGACCAAAGCTGGAGCTGGGCCGACGGCGTTATCAAGCAGGACTCCCGCGCGAACGACCGCCGCCTTCTCCTCGGCGCCGAACTGCAAGGCGACGCCCCTTGGACCGATTACGATATTCGCGTAACCGCCCGAAAAATAGACGGTTCCGAAGGCTTCCTCATTATGTTCCGCGCCGCGCCCGATCAGTCGAGCTATTACTGGGTCAACGTCGGCGGTTGGGAAAACAAGTTCATCGCGATTGAAAAACAGACGCCCGCGACGAACGGTCGCCGCGTTATCGTCGGCGAGCGCAAACCGTTCCCGGCGATTGAAAACGGGCGAATTTACGACTTCCGCGTTCAAGTCGTCGGCGCAAACATTAAAGTCTTTATGGACCAAGAGTTAGTTCTCGAAGTCGCCGACTTCGCCGACGACGCGCCGAAATCCGGTTGCGTCGGCGTCGGGACTTGGGGGACTCGCGCCGAGTTCGGGACGGTTTTGGTTCGCGACATGAACCGTAAAACGCTGTACGACTCGACTTCCGAAAAACCGGTCGCGCTCAAAAACGCCAAAGTCGACGTCCGTTTCTGGAAGGTCAAAGGCGACGCCGAACGCAAAACCGGCGACGCTCGCAACAGCGCGAAATACGTTCGTTTCAACGGGTTAGGCGCGATTTCGCAACCGAATTTCGCGTTCCAAGAAGGCGAAACTTACGACTACTCCTTCTGGGCTCGCGGCGCCGGGAAAGCGACCTTCGCCTCCGCGGTCAAAGAGGGCGCGACGGCCTCCGAAAAAGCGTTCGCGGTCGACGCTAAAGACGGTTGGGTCAAGTACGTCGGCGAATTCAAAGCGCCCGCGACGACCGACGCCGGGTCGATCAAGTTGACGCTCGCTCCGAACGACGGCGCGTCGCTCGACGTCGACCAAATCTCGGTCTTCCCCCGCTCTTGGGCCGAAAATTCGAAAGGCTTCCGCCCCGACTTGCTCAACGCGATTAAGGAAATCCAACCGAAGTTAATCCGTTGGCCGGGCGGCTGTTACGCGTCGGCTTACCGCTGGAAATCGGGGATCGGGCCGCAAGACGACCGCGTGTCGTATCCGCTTGAACTTTGGAACGACGTCGACGTCAACTCGTTCGGGCTCGACGAGTTTATTACGTTCTGTCGCGAAGTTGGCGCGGAACCGATTATGGTCGTCAACGTCGGCACGAAGCAATGGACGGACGCGGTCGGCCCGTCGGTGAACGGCGTCGACTGGATTCAAGAGGCGGTCGACTGGTTCGAATACTGCAACGGCCCGGCGACGTCGAAATGGGGCGCCGTCCGCGCTAAGAACGGTCATCCGGAGCCTTACGGCGTCAAATATTGGGAAATCGACAACGAAGTTCGCGGCTCCGACACCCCGGCGCAGCGTTACATTTCGATCATTAAGGAACTCGTCCCGCGTTGGAAGGCGATCGACCCGAACGGCAAAATTATCGCTTGCGGCTCCTGGATGGGCGACCGCGACGCTTGGGACTCCGCGATTCTGAACGGCGCCGGCGAGTATTTCGACTACCTGTCGACGCACCGTTACGACGACCCGAACGGCTTCGATAAGAATCCTAGGGAAAACCAATATTTCTTCGAATCGCGTCGCGACATGATCGCTAAGTCGCCGAATAAAGCGATTAAGATGTTCGACTCCGAATGGAACGCGCAATCGACCGACTGGCGCACCGGCCTGCACGCGGGCGGGATTTTGAACTGCTTCGAACGCGTCGGCGACACGCTGGAAATCGCGGCCCCGGCGCTCTTCTTGCGGCACGTTTCGGCGGACGCTTGGGACAACGCGTTCGTCAACTTTGACGCCGACCAATGGTTCCCGGCGCCGAACTACGTCGTCATGAAACTTTGGCGCGAATCTTACGCTCCGAACCGCGTCGAGCTGAAATCGGACGTCGCCGACATGAACGGCAAAACGCCGATCATCAACGCCGTCGCGACGAAGTCGGAAGACGGTAAAACGTTGTATTTCAAGGCCGTAAACAACCGCGAAACCGACGTCGAATACCGCGTCGCCCTCGCCGACGCGAAAGCGAAAGCCGTTAAAGCGACGGTCGTTTCGCCGGAAGCCGCCGACGCGAAAGCTAAGTTGCGTCAACGCAACGACATTGGCGCCGCCGACCGCATCGTTCCGCGCTCGGTCGAAGCGAAGATCGTCGACGGCAATATCGTCGTCGAAGCGCCGTCGTACTCCGCGCTGGTCGTTGAGATTACGGTCGAATGATCGCTTAACGCCAACCTTCGCAAGGGTTAGCCGCGCCGCCCGTTTTCTCCGGAATCCGGTCGACGCGGCGCCCTCCCCCTTTTTTCGTTTGACGTTTCACGTTTAAACGTCGCGATTTCAACTCTTACGTTCGGCGAACGTCGACGAAACGGCGTTCGCCGATTCTCGTTCAAGGCGCGGCGTCCTCTTCCGCAACCCTCGACGTTACAAACGTCGCAACCGCGAAAAACGGCGC
>JAFTUJ010000073.1 GCA_017466305.1 Thermoguttaceae bacterium | reverse complement strand
GACGCCGACGTCGCGGAGACTCGCCGGGAGCCGGATTTCGACGAGACGCTCCGCCCCGTAAAACGCTTTGGCTTCGATTCATTCGACGCCGTCCGGGACGACGTAAACGGTCGCGTCGTTTCCGGCGGGAAAGGCGAGGAGCGTCTTTGTTTCCGCGTCGAAAAGAACGCCGTCGACGCTTCGAAAGCGCGGGTTTTCCGGGGCGACGTCGATTTTCGCAAGCGCGGCGCAACGCGCGAACGCGCCGAAATCGATTTCGCGAACGTTCGACGGAAGAACGAGTTGCGTTAACGCCGAACAACCTTCGAACGCTTCGACGCCGACTTCTTCGAGACTCGACGGAAAAACGAGCGACGACAAACGCGCGCAACCGGCGAACGCGCAGTCGCCGACGCGTTCGAGTCCGGAGGGAAGTCGAACCGCCGCGAACGTTTTGCCCGAGTCGGCGGAGAAAAAATCGCCGAGCGCCTTGACCGGACGCCCGGCGATTTCGGCGGGAATTTCAAGCGTCGACGCGTCGTAATCGGTCGCGTCGAAAGAGGTTAATTCGAACGAACCGTCGGGGCGAACGTTCGTTTCAAAACGAGAGGCGAGGGAGCGCGGCATACGGGGCCTTTCCGGGAAAGAAGAAAAAAGAGAAAGGAGAAAGAAAGACGTAAAAAACGCCGCGACGCGTTGAACGTCGCGGCGTCTCGCGCTTAGTCGGCGGTCAACGGAGCGCGACCGCCGAGGGAAAAAGCGTTAATCGGTCGACTTATTTCGTCGCCGGGATTTCGCGAATAATACCGAAGTCGATGTATTGACCGCCTTTGGTTTGCTTGCAGTGGATCGCGATCGTGTTTTTGCCCGCTTTCAGCGCTTTTTTCAGCGCGACGGCGTCCAAACCGAGGTAACCGTAGGAAGCGTAGCTCGCGCATTTCGCGACTTCGACGCCGTTAATGTAGATTTCGCAATCTTCGTCGTGGTAGCCGTAACCGACGAGTTGGGCGACGTCGGCAATGTCTTCGGCGGCGATTTCAACGTCGCGGCGAATCCAAATGTCGCTCGTGTCCCAAACGGTGCGGACGTTCGTGTCCGGCGTGTCTTTCGTGCCGAACCCGGCTTCGCCGACTTTCCAAGCGGAAGCGTCGAAATCGACGGCGGCCCAGTTATCGGCCGGTTTTTCGAAGGTGTAGCTCCATTTTTGAGCGTTCGTCTTCGAGCAAGGAACGACGACTTTGACTTCCGGAGCCGGGAGGCGGAGCGCTTCGTTCGATTTGCGCATCGCGTCGACCGGGAACTTAATGACGGCGCGGTCGTAGGTCATGAAACCGTTGAGTTCGATTTCGACGTCGGTCGTTTGGGTGTAAACGGCCGCCGAGAGACCGGCTTCGATGAGCGCGCGCATTTCGCGGTTTTGGTTGTTGTAGAACGAGAAGAGCGCTTCCGGAGTTTCGAACAGACCGCCGTAACCCCAGTTCGAGTCTTCTTGCCAAACGTGGCCGCTGACCTTCAGGCCGAGACCGCCGTATTCGCCGAGGACGGACGCGCGGTTTTCTTCGGCCGGGAACATGCCCGGGCCGCGATATTTGTGCATGTCGTGGATATCGCCGCATTCGGCGCGGTCGGCCCAACCGGACGTGCAGATGATCGGACGGGTCGAGTCTAATTTACGGCAGAGGTCGACGATGCGGTAGGTGTCGAATTGGCCCCAACCTTCGTTGAACGGAACCCAAACGACGATGCACGGGTAAACGTCGAGCGCGTCGAACATTTGACGGAGTTCGGTTTCGTAGTAGGAGACCGATTCCGGCGTGCGTTCGGCGTCCGGAGCGTTCGGCGCGATGTAGTTTTTCGTGTCGCCGCTCGGCATGTCTTGCCACATCAGGAAGCCCAGGCGGTCGCATTCGTAGTAGTAGCGCGCCGGTTCGACTTTGATGTGCTTACGAATCATGTTGTAGCCGAGGTCTTTGAGGACTTTCATGTCGTAGACCATCGCTTCGTAAGTCGGCGGGGTGAGGAGACCGTCCGGCCACCAACCTTGGTCGAGCGGACCGTGTTGGAAGAGGAACTCGTTGTTCAGCATAAGACGGGTGATACCCTTGGCGTCTTTGCCGATCGAGGTTTTGCGCATCGCGTAATACGACTTGACCGTATCGACCGTCGCGTCGCCCTTGACGAGCGAAACTTCGAGGTCGTGGAGGTTCGGCGTATCCGGCGTCCAGAGGGCCTTGCCTTTGGCGTCGAGCGTGATCGTCGCTTTGTTGGAGACGACTTTCGCGGTTTGGTCGCCGATTTTGACCGCGCAACCTTCGGCGTTCGCGACTTCGACGACGACGGCGCAGGTCATGTCGTCGATATCCGGAATCGGGCGAACCTTAACGATGTGCGCTTTCGAAACCGGTTCGAGCCAAACGGTTTGCCAAATACCCGAGACCGGCGTGTACCAAATGCCGTGCGGGTTTTTGATTTGCTTGCCGATCGGTTGCGGGCCGTCGTTCGTCGGGTCCCAAACTTTGACGACGAGCGTTTGCGCGCCTTCTTTTTTGAGAGCGCGGGTAACGTCGACCGTGAACGGGGTGAAACCGCCTTGGTGGTGGCCGACTTTAACGTCGTTGACGAAGACGTCGGCGCGCCAGTCGACGGCGCCGAAGTTCAGCATAATTTCTTTGCCGGCCCAGTCGGCGGGAACTTCGAACGTCGTTTTGTACCAAAGGTTGTTTTCCGCGCCGACGTTTTTACCGACGCCGGAGAGCGCGGATTCGGCGCAGAACGGGACGAGAATTTGACCTTGCGGCGCTTCGAATTTGTCGGCGACCGGAAGAATCGCGTAGTCCCAAAGGCCGTTCAGGTTGACCCAATCGGCGCGAACCATTTGCGGACGCGGGTATTCCGGCAGCGGTTTGGCCGGATCGACGTCTTTCGCGAATTTCGAAAGCAGAATGCCTTCGACCGGCTTCCAATCGGCCGAGAAGACGTTTTGAGCGCTCGCGATCGCGACGACGCCCAAGAGAGCCGAAACGACTCCCGTCAGGAACGATTTTTTCATTGAAAACCTTTCGAAAAAAAGGGAACGGACGCGTTTCGGGCGTCCGAACGCGCGGAAACTTCCGCCGTCCGCTCCGAAGCGCGCTGGTTTGTTGATTTTCGACGGTTCCGAGTCGACGTTTTCGACCGTCGCGAAACGGTAAAAAACGTAAAATCGGTACGAATGCTTTAATATAACGGATTTTGCGCCGTTCTTCAAGCGGGCGGGCCGATATTTTTTACCGATTTTAACATGAAAACGCGTTTAACGTGAAAAATCGGCTCGACGGCGCGCGAAAAGCGAGGCGAACGGCGCTTGGGGAGGCGGCGGAGCGCGTCAGTTCCAACCGCATTCGGTTCGGACGTTTTTCATCGTTTCGAGAACGTCGTTCCAAGTTTGCGGGTCGAGCATCGCCGCGTTCGGGAACATGCAGCCGTCCCAACAAAGGTGATTGAAGCGTTTCGACGGTTTGCCGGTATCCTCGTCGAGGAGCCAATATTTCGCGTACTTAACGACGTCGAGCTTGCCGTTCGGGTCTTTCGGGAGGCAGTGGCGCCCGGTTTTGTCGTGCGCGCCGGAGCCGAAGACGGTGCCGTCGTTTTGCGCGACGTGGAAGTCGATCGTCCAAGGGCGGAGCGCTTTCGTCATCTTGGCGTAAGCGGCGTCGAACGTTTCGACGTCGGCCCAATCGAAATCGTCCGGAACGAGGCGGTCTTCCGGAGCGTTCGCGCCGAGAAGGAAGAGGAGCGTGTGCGACATATCCGCCTGGAAACCGAGGACTTGCGGCAGGTCGACCTTTTCGAGAACTTCGACGCAGCGTCGCCAACTGTGCATCCCGCCCCAACAGATTTCGCCTTCCATCGCGAGCATTTCGTCGTATTTCATCGCGATTTCGCAAGCGGCTTTGAACGTTTCGACGAGTTGCGCTTGGTTCGTTTCCGGGTCGCGCGCCCAATCGTCGACGGAGCAAGAGGAGTCGATGCGAACGCAACCGTTCGGGCGGATTCCGGCGTCGCGGAGTTTGCGCCCGATCGCGCAAGCTTCGTCGACCGCTCCGAGGAACGCGGCGCGCTTTTCTTCGGCGCCGATCGCGGAACCGTTCCAAACGTTGGCGACGAGCGAGCCGATTTCGAGTTGATAATCGGCGCAATATTGGGCGAGTTTTTCGATTTCGGCGTCCGGGTTGGCGAGGTCGAAGTGCGGCGGCGCGAGGAAGAGGTCGAACCCGTCGAACTTCGTTCCGTCGACGTCGGCGCCGCGAGTGAGGTCGAGCATCGTTTTGAGGTCGACGCAAGGTTCGCCGTCGCCGCAACCTTTGCCGACGACGCCGGGCCAAGTCGCGTTGTGAAGTTTCGGGAATTTTTTAGCGGCTCGCTTCGCCATCGGCTGGTCTCCGGAGGGTTGGACGGGCGTCGCGCGGCGGTCGGAAGGGGGCGCAAAGCGCCGACGAACGTCGCGAACGGTCGTATTTTAAGGAACGGGGAAAACGACGCAAAATGGGCGGTTTGCGTCGACTGAGTAAAATGAAAAGGGGAGCAAAAACCGGCGAACGTCGGCGGTTGGGAAACGGCGCCGATTCGACGATTCTTCTAACTCGAGTATATCAAAACGGGAGCGAATTTTCAAGGAAAAAGCCGCTTTTTTGAATTTTTTTGGCGATTTCGCGAAGAAAAAAGCGCCGCCGTCGTTGACTTTAGGCTCGACGGCGGCGCTTTAGGTACGACGCGGAATTTAGGCGGTTTTGTCGACGGCGCGAACGGTCAAAAAACGCCGTTGCGGGAATCCCCGTAAGAAGGCGGAGGCGTTTGTCGCGTCGGAGCGGGCGCCGACTTAAAGCGCGGTAATAAAGCGGCTATAACGAACATTAATAATGGTGGTCGCGATGATGACCGCAGTTCTTGCAAATATTTCCGTAAGTAGGCCAAAGGAACTCTCGACAATCGCATAGTTTACAACGACCGGAACCGCCGAATGGGATTTTGGCGGCGTGATTTTTTTCGGCGTTTGGGTTCGAGGAGGAATGCGGAGAAGTTTCTTCGGGAACCGTCGAATCGGAGGCTTCCGTCGGCGCGTCGCCGAAAGAAGAAAGCGCGGCGTCGCCGAGGTGTTCGTCTTGCGCCTCTTCCGCGGCGTCGTCGAAATACGACGGGGGATACGCGTCGGCGTTAGCGTCGTAGAGATTGTTGTCGACCGGTTCCGGTTCGTAAGGGAAACAAGCTTCTTCCGGAAGCGTCGGTTCCGGTTCGTTCGTATCAAAGCCAAAATCGTCGAACATGATAAGTTTTTCTCCTAAATTTTTAGGCGAGGAATAAAACGAGAAGGAAACGAGTCGGTCGGAATTAAGGCGGCGCGTTTAATTCCGACCGGCTCGCTCGTTTTCGGGCTTTTTGCGTTTTACCGACGTAAGAAGCGCCGTAAAGGGGTTTCCGCCGGATAAAAACGCGTTTGTCGTCTTATCGCTTATAATTTTTACGACCAACGGCGATCGTTAGGCGACGAGGAAGGTTAATTGGAACGGAAATCGCCGGAAGTCGGCGACGTCGGGCGCTTGGGTTTTTACGCCTCGACGCCCACTAACGCGGGCGCGCAGGCGGCGAGGTTGTCGACCGGGAAAAAAAAGAGAACCGTCGGCAGATAACAGCGTGTGATTTTTTTCCCTTCATACTTTGGCTTTTTAGACATTTCTTCGCCCGGTATTCGCGCGTACCTGGAATCGAAACGAGCCTCCAGCGGAACGAGAATATAGAAACTCTCTTTGTATTGTTCCGCTTTGTTCGCTAATTTAAACAAATCGTCGAAAAAATGGTGGAATTTTTTATATTTTCTCGACTCCGGGTTTTGATATTCCGGGTTTAAAAATTTGTCGACTTGGTTTTGAATGGTTAACTCGTCGTTTGGACTCAAGGGGGTTACGAGTCCATATTCCAGTATTCTTGTAACGAAATCTCGGAGGGCGGCGATATTCTCGTCCGTATCGGAAACGACGTCAAGCACATCGTCGGTGTATTTTCGCAGAAGTAGGATATACTCCTCGATCCATTGAAGGTAGGTCGTCGCGGAATCGCCGCCGACGCTAGTGGGATTATTCGCGGTGAGTTTTTGGTTCGTCGCGAGCATACCGTTGTATTTCTGTTTCAGGTCGGCTTTTTCGTCTTCAAGTTTAGCTTTTTCGTCTTGGAGCGCGGCTTTTTCGCTTTCCAATTTAGTTTTTTCGCCTTGGAGTTTGGTTTTTTCGTCTTCCAGACGCTCTATTTTTTTCGTTTGTCGGGAGAGGTCTTGGGTGAGTTGTTCATTTTCAAGGCGGAGAGCTTCGCATTGTTCGGGTAGCTCTAGCATAGACGACAGAGCGCTCTTAACCTTTTTCACAATACTCGAAAACCATTTAGCGTTCTCGATATTTTTTTGCGGAGGCCGATTGGTCATGATTTTCCTTTCTATCTTCCTAATTGCCACATATTGGCGGAATAACGCACCGGTTCGTCGAGAACCACTTTATCGTTCGAGCAATCTGTCGCCTTAATTTTCATCTCGGTTTTATCGGCGGTAAAACTTAAAACGTAACGAGCTTCTCCGTTCGAATTGCAAGTTATGTTGAACTTATACGACGCGATTTCCTTCTTTTTTTCCGTGTCGTCTAAAAATTCGGGAATTTCCGAATCTTGAATTTCATAGAGAGGAACTTGGGCTTCGACGATTTCGCCGCAATCGGGTTTACGTTGCAAGCGAATCCGCCACTGTTCTACATAATCAAAGCGTCCGTTTTTTAATTCGTCCCCTTTTTTGATAAGGGGGTAAAAACCGTTTTCCGCGTGATTGTTGCATTGATAATCGGTATAGATTTTACTTCCCTGATGGCGAATGGGATCGAAATCCCATAGGCAACTCGTGCCAAACGTATATTTACAGTAGCGACGGTCGATCATCGTCGGGTCGTCCCCGTAAAGTACGGCGCCGGCTAAAACGGAAGATTTTCGCATGTTGTCGCAGTATAAATCGACGTATTTTGCGTCTTCTAACTCTAACCGTTCCACAACCATTTGACGATAAATCGACGAACAACCTAAACCGCCGACTATCGTATAACAGATGGGAACGCCCGGATAGTTTGTTTTTACATTCCGTACTAGTTCTACGATCGAATCGATCGCATTGTCGAATTGCTTTCGGACAAAGCCGACGAATGTTTCTTGCGGCATGTAAAAACGATTGTGTCTGATATTGTTTTTATTGTACGGGATATCTTTTTCGTTGCAGTAGTTAACGGGCGCGCTAACGTCGATTCTTAATTCGTCGTATACAGGAAAAAGTTCTTTTTGGACCACAATTTCCCTAAGGAAAAGGCTGAACGCTTCGCGGTCTTGGCTTTGACATTGAGCCCAATGAAGCTTGGGGAAGATTTCCGTCGCGAGATAATCAAAGACGGCTTTGTCGATATACGTCGAGCCGGCGTTGCTTGCGCGAGAATATCCCGCTTCGACTAATCGATTTTGATTGTTAAAATCGCATAAAAAGGCGGTACTGTCGACCGTACCGCCGCCGGCGTCGACGATTAGCGTAATGTATTTTCCGTCTTTGGCGTATTTTTTGAAACGTTCTCTACAAGCGTCGTCGCAGTGAATACGAATGGCCGCCACTTCGGGTTCAAACGCAAGGATAAGATTGTCGGCTTCGATCGAGTCGACGAGGCCGGCTCGGCGCGCCGCTTCGCGCATCGCGTCTTTTTGAAGTTGCGTCGCGTTGGCGGGAACGGTAATTACCCATAACGCGTCTTTCGGGAAGTAGGTCGCGCCGGAGCAATTTTTTATCTCGTTCAACGCGCGTTGCGATAATTCGCGAAGCGCTTCGGCGATTAAGTCGAGCGTATAGAACTTTTGACCTCTAAGTTCTCGATAGATTTCCGCCGGATCGGCGTTGCCCGTAACCTTAATTCCCTCGATTTTATTCGATTCAGGATCGTATAAATCCATCTTGACGCGCTTATGAATAAAGCAATCGGTAGGATCAAGGGCGAATACTTCGCGACCAATACGATTTCTTTCCCTTGTTTCCCCCGGTTCGAGCTTACCATAAGGGATAAGTTGACCTTGGGAATCGGTGGCGATGACCGAAAGGTCTTTTCCCCCCTCCCCCATATACCTGGCGTAGAATTTAAGGTTGCCTATATTTTTAATTTTACCTCGGTCGCCGTTCGTCGCATCGGCGAACGCCCAAGCGTAACCCGACGCCGCGGTGCCGTAATCGATCGCGATAACAACTTGTTTTTCAGCCATATTGATATAACTCCTCGCCGTTTTTCTAGGCGAATATATCTCGGTTTTCCTTGATTTTTTTAACACGCGACGCGTCGACGCGCTTTTCGGCGAAAATTGCGCGTCG
>JAFTUJ010000072.1 GCA_017466305.1 Thermoguttaceae bacterium | reverse complement strand
GGCGTTAAACGGTCGGTGTTGATGGGCGTTTCGGACGCCGTCGAGCAAATGGGCGCGCCGCACGAACCGGAAGTCGCTCGCGACAAGATTATGGCGTTCCTGCAAAGCGACGCGCCGGCGGAAACTCCGACGGCGAGCAAACGTCGCGTTTCGTCGAGCGCGTCCGGACAACGCAAGCTCGGACGTTCGATCAGCGAAATTCATCCGACGAGCTGAATATCGAACGGCGGCGCGATATTGCGTTAACGTTTGAAAAAAAAGACGCCGAAAGGGCGTCGAGGTAAGAAAAGCGTTAAAATAACGAGCGCATAACGCGTTTTCGAACGTTTGACGGAACGTTCGAACGTCGCGTCGCGGAACGGGTTGTCGCGGCGAAACGGAGGAAACGCGTTGAGCGGTCGCGTTCGACGGCGAAAAAGTACGAGGTTTCGACGGCGAACGCGCCGAGAAAACGCCGACGGGGAAACTTGTCGGCGTTTTTTTATTTTCTTGGGCGGCGTTTCCGCGTCGAACCAACGGAGAAACCGGATAGATTTTGACGATTAAAGCGATCGGGACGGCGCAAGTTCGGCGGCCAACGTTCGCAACGAATCGGCGAGCGCGGCGAGCGGAAGGCCGACAATGTTCGATTCGGAGCCGTAAGTTAAACGCAGCCAATCGTTTCCGTCTTGATAGCCGAACGCGCCGGCCTTGCCCTCCCAAAGACCGCTTTCGAGATAAGCCGCGAGCCGTTCTTCCGAAAGAGGTTCCATCCAAAGTCGCGAAATTTCGACGCGGCGCAACACGCGGTCGCCCGGCGTCGCCCAAAGACAAAGACCGGTGCGGACTTCGTGTTCGGCGCCGCTTAAAAGGCGGAGCATCCGCTCGGCGTCGGCGCGGTCGACGGGCTTTCCTAAAATTTCACCGTCGCAAACCGCGACCGAGTCGCAAGAAAGAACGACGAACGGAGCGTTCGACGCGCCGAAAATCGCGTCGAGCTCTTGCCGAAGCGCGCTTGTTTCGTTGGAGTCGTTGGGAGCGTTGGGAACAGGGAAGTTGGGGCGTTGGGGTAAATTTTGCGGCTCGACGAGCGGGCGGAGGCGGCGAACGACGTCGCGCGCTTTGACGAACGCCAAGCGGTCGACGAGTTCCGACGGCGAAAGACCGTCGAGCGGTTCGCGTTCCTCGACGGCGTCGTCGGCGGGAAGAACGGCGAACCGATAACCGGCGTCGGTTAAGAGTCCGCGACGACGCGGCGAACGACTCCCCAACACTAAGCGAAACGGGAACGAAAAAGACGCGTCGGAGAAACGCGACGCGCCTTGAGCAAGATCAAAATCGACGGACATTGGGAGACTTGGGGGTTAAAATCGAACGACGGAATGCGAAACGGCGAACGTTCGCGTCGCGCGGCGTTATTTCGCGGTCGGTTCCGTCGCGGGAGAAAGGGCGGATTCCGATTCCGGCGCGGTCGCTTCGAGCGTTTCGGGCGTTTCGACGTTTTCGCTCGTTTCGGGCGTCTCGACGACGTCGCTTGTTCCCGGCGTTTCGGTCGCGGCGGTCGTTTCCGCGCCTTCGACGACGTCGAAGGTTTCCGGCGACGTAAGGAGCGGTTGCGCGTTTGTCGGCGCGAGCGCGAACGGCGGCAGCCCGAAATAGAAGGAGTTTTCGGCGTTCGGCAGGTCGACCGGCGCGCGGCTCCCGACGCGGAGAATCGCGAGAACGCGACCCTTCGACGCGGCGACGGCGACCGGATCGTAATTGTTCGGAACTTCGACCGTCAAGTCGGCGGTCGAGCGATCGGCGTCGGTCGGACGAGCGTTTTCGGAGTTTTCAAGGAAAACGACGCGCGTTACCAAATTGCCTTGGAGCGCGAGTTCGAGGTCGGCTTGCGGCAACTCGATTTCGATCGGGAAATCCCATTCGCGACCGGCGGGCGGATTCAGGCGCCCGATCAGTTCGAGCGTCGGGTAAAGGGAACGCTCCGGATTGAACGGAATATCGGTCAGTTGGAAACGGTAAACGCGACCCGGTTGGAGCGCAAACGCGTTGGCGAGGAGCGCGTCGCGACCGTCGGCGGCGTCCGGCGCGGCGTTGAAGACGTAACCGCCGGGCGCGGCGATTCCGGCGCGAACGCCCTCGGGGAGGCGCCAAGCGACCGGTTGCGTTTTCGCGAGGTCGGCTCCGCTCAAACGATAAAAACCCGCGAGTTCGCCGGTCGGCAAGGACGGGCGATGCAGGTAATGCGAACCGGGATTTTGCGCGACGGCGGAACCGGCGTTAAAAAGGACGGCGAACGCGGCGATCGCGAAGGACGAACGAAGGAGGAACGTCGAAAGGGTCGACGCGGCGCGTTGGAAAAGACGTTGGCGGCTCATTGGGGTTTTTCTATTTTGAGGGTTCCGTCTTCGAAAGACTTCCAAGAAACAAAAACGCCGCGTCGCCGCGCGACGTCGCCGGTCGGAACGCAAACGCTCCCGACGCTCGACCGTTCCGCTTGTCGCGCAGACAAGAGAAAGGAAAGCCCGAGTTTGCGGGTTTTAACGGTCGCGTAAAAAAGTCGGCGCGACGTTTAACAACGCGTCGACAAAACGCCGAAAACGCGATTAAACGTTTTCGGCGCGAAGTTAAACGAGGGAGCGAAACTTACTAGTTGAAGTTGCTGCCGCCCCAGTTTTCAACGGACGGAATACCGGTCGCCGGATTCGGGTTGGCCGGTTCGATCAGCATTCTCGGT
>JAFTUJ010000071.1 GCA_017466305.1 Thermoguttaceae bacterium | reverse complement strand
GTCATCACGACCGCCAACGCGATCAAAGCGCCGAACGTAACCGCCATACGGTTCAGGAAGTCGAGCGACGGAACGAACATCGCCAGCGCGCCGTAAAGAATCGGGCAAGCGACGAGCGCGATCGAACCGAAGGAGTTCGGCGCTTTCTTCATCCAGAAACCGACGACGAACGCGGCGAAGATACCCGGCGAAATGTACCCTTGGAACTCTTGGATCGCCTTGAAGACGCCGCCGAATTTCGGGTCCGCCCACATCGGCGCGACGATGCAGCCGACCAAAACGAACGCGACGACCGCGATACGCCCAACCAAAACGAGTTTCTTTTGGCGCGCCGCTTCGTCGAGGTTCTTGTTAACGAGGTATTCGTTGTAAATGTCCATCGAGAAAATCGTCGACGCGGCGTTCAACATCGCGGCGACCGAGCTGACGATGGCGCCGAGGAGCGCGGCCAACATAAAGCCCTTGAAACCGCCGGTCGGAACGACGTTTTTCATCAACAACGGGAACGCGGCGTCGACGTCGCGCCCGTTCAGCATTTTATCGCTGAACTCAACGTTGCTTTTCGCGGCTTTCGCGGCGTCTTTCACCGCTTTAAGTTGCGCGACCGCGATTTCCTGAGGCTTCATTTGGTTTTCGCCGTCTTTAATCTTGCCGTTGGCCTTCGCGTCGGCGATCGCTTTTTCAAGATCGACTCCGGCTTTTTCAGCGTTATAGGCAAGAATTTCTTTCGCTTTTTCCGGATGGAGTTCGGCGAAACTCGCGTTAAAATCGAAAAGTTTGCCGGAATCGGCGACCAAAGGATAAGCGTAAGAAACGCCTTCGGCGCCAATTTTCGCTTTCAACGCGTTGAGTTCGGCGACTTTAACGTCTTCCGGTTTCGCGTCTTTTTTCGCCTTAACTTCGGCGCGCGCTTCGTCGAGATTGACGCCGGCGGCTTTAGCGTTATAAACGAGGATTTCTTCCGCTTTCGCGGCGTTCTCTTTCGCAAAAGTCGCGTCAAACTCGAAGAGCGGTTGTTCTTTCGTCGGATTCGCTTTGACCGCTTCAAAACGCGCCAGTTCCTTCGGCGTTTCGAAACGTCCAATTTCCATCCGCGAATCTTTGTCGGCGTTCGCGGTCATTTCGCCGTTGTACAGGTTCAGCGCGATCATCCCCGGGAAGATAACGATGAACGGAATCAACAGCTTCATAAACGCGGCGAAAACAAGGCCTTTTTGGCCTTCGCCGAGCGACTTCGCGCCCAAGGTGCGTTGAATGATGTATTGGTTGAGGCCCCAGTAATAAAGGTTCGGAATCCAAATCGCGAAGATCAACGCGGTAACCGGCAACACCAAGTCCCAGCTCGGGAGGTTCATGCGAAGCTTGTCGGCGTTGAGCGTCGTAAAACGTTCCCAAGCGCTCGAATCGGCGGTCAATTTCGACAAACCGTCGGCGGCGCCGGAAGCGAGCGTGGTAATATCGGCGCTCCCAAGGGCTTTCAACGAGAAAATAAGAGCGACGACGCCGGCCAAAATCAGCGCGGAACCTTGGAGCAAGTCCGCCCAAGCGCAAGCCTTCAGACCGCCCGCGAAGATGTAAAGCGCCGCGAAAATGCCGATGACCCAGCAGAAGAACGTCAGGTCAAGCGCGAACGGGCCGAGCGACATACCGTCGAAGAAAACGGCGTAAGCCTTCGCGCCGGCGAACGTAACGACCGTGATGTTGACCGCGACGAGCATGATCATCATCATAATCGACATAATCGAACGCGCCGACTTATTGTACCGCGTTTCCAAGTATTCCGGAATCGTGTAAATCCCGGCTTTCAGGAAGCGAGGCAGGAAGAAAAACGCGACGATAATCAACGAAAGCGCCGCGATCCATTCGTAACTCGCGACCGCCAAACCGATGTAGTCCGCCGCTTGCCCGGACATCCCGACGAATTGCTCCGCCGAAATGTTCGCCGCGATGAGCGAAAAACCGATCAGCCACCACTTCAAACCGCGACCGGCCAAGAAGTACGATTCGCTGTCTTCGCCGGAGTTGCGGCTCTTGCCGAACGCGACGAAAGCGACCGCCGCCAAAAACGCAAAAAAGACGACGAGGTCGAAGACGCCGCCGATACTGCTTTTCGGCGCCGCTTCGGCGGCCGCCGCCGCTTGCGCAAAGAGGAAATTTGTCATCAAAAACACCTTTTCAAAACGTTTCAAAACGAAAACGAACCGACGCGCCCTCGTCGCCGAGTTCGCGTCCGCCGTCGTTCGGCGTCGCCGCCGCTTTTATTACGTCGCGACCCAATCGCCGCTTTCGACCGCGTTCCCCGCCCCGCCGCCGTCCAAAATTCTAACGGCGACGCCGGAAAAGCGGTTAAAAAGCCAATTTTGTCGCGTTATTTACTTAAAACCGCGCTATTTCGTCAAGAAGAGAAAATCGCATTTTTTGTTCCCGACCAAAACGTCCGCGACGCCGTCGCCGTTGACGTCCTTCGCGGTAACTTGCGTTCCGACGCCGGAGTTGTCGTCGATTTCATGCGGGATAAACTCGACTTTGCCGTCGGCGCCGCGCTTCGTTTCCCACCAAATCAGGAGCGCCGGGTCGTTCGTGCCGACGTCGCCCTTGGAACCGTGCGCCCACCAACGCTTCCCGGTAACGACGTCTTGGACGCCGTCGCCGTTGAAGTCCGCCAACGCCATCGAGTGGAGTTGGCTAACCTTCGGATAGAAGTCGTCCGCCGGCTCGGTCGGAATCAGCCACTGCGCGTCGAAGGAAATCGCTCCCGACGCGTCGCGCTTTTGAATCCAGCAGACGAGCCCGTAAAGATGGCAGTGCCAAGCGGTGAAGACGTCGTTCAAGCCGTCGCCGTTGAAATCCGCGACCAAAATGTTCGACGCGGCGTCCGCGAACTTGAACTCGTGAAACTTCCAAGGAACGGCGTTCAAGTCTTCCGGTTGTTCCCACCAGCCGTCCATTTCGAGGAGGTCGGCGCGACCGTCGCCGTTAATATCGCCGACGCCGGTCCCGTGGAAATAACGTTGATATTTCGGATTTTCGTTCGAAACCGCGAGGAATTTCCAAGGTTCGTTCGCCTTGTCGCCGCGGTTCGGGAAGGCGATCCCGTACCAGTTGTTGCGGTTGAAGATCAGCTCGTTTTTGCCGTCGCCGTCGACGTCTTCCCAAGCCTGCGACTCGTTCCCGAGTTCGATCGTCGACTCATGCGCCGTCCAAAGGCGGTCTTCTCCCTTCGGATTTTCGTACCAATAACCGGTAACGCCGGGGTGCGGGCAGAGGATAAAGTCGTCCCAACCGTCGCCGTTCAGGTCTTCGACGAAGTTAACGAAGGAATTCGAGTACCCTTCCGGATTGTATTTCGCGTCCCCTTCGTAAATTTTGTATTCTTTTTTGAAATCGGGCCCGGCGTACCAATAATGTCCGGAAAGAACGTCGACGACGCCGTCTTTGTTGAAGTCGCCGAAGGCCGCGCCCTCGCTGCGGTACCCTTCGAAAATAACGATTTTTTCGAATTCGGGATTTTTAACGACTTTTTTCGCTTCGTCGGCTTGAACGGAGAGAGCCGCCCCGACGACGGCGCCGAGCGCAAACGTCGCGACGGAGGAACGCAGAATCGAACGTTTCATCGGTGAACCTCAAAAAAACGGAATAAAAAGCGCGGCGCGAGAGGACGAACGTCGCTTTCTCGCGAAAAAAACGGTCGGCGAAGCCTTGCGTCCGACGCAATCCAACGCCGCGTCCGACGCAATCCAACGCCAAACTCACTCGACGTCGAACACTATATATTAATAATGTCGAACACTATATTAATAATGTCGAACACTATATTAATAATGTCGAACACTATATTAATAATAACGTCGAACGCCGCATTAATAATATTGACAAAATCGCCGTTTTCGCCCCCGCCGCGTCGCGACGAAGGCCCGGCTTGACTCGAAGCGCCGCCGCTAAGGTCGACGCGACGCCGCGACGGGAATTTTTCGAGCCGAACCGCCGATTTTCTCATTAAAACAGAGTCGCCCGCGATTTTCAAGAGCTTGCGGACAAAAATTTCAAAAAGATTCTTATTTCGACGCTCGCCAAGCCGCGCCGCCGTCAAAAACCGCCGACTCGCCGCAAAGCGCCCCGCCGACGCGCCTTGCTAAGCTTGCGTCGTTTTCCCAATTTACGCGACCACGCCCGACGACGTTCTTTGCCAATTTTCGCGACGTTAACGCGAAATCGTCTCTTGAACGCTCGCCGTTTGCCGCATTTGGACCGCTCGCGCCCATAATTCGCGAACCGCCGGGTCGTTCGGGTCGCGCGCCGACGCTTCGCCGAGCGCAGCCAACGCGCCGTCGATTTCGCCCCGAGCGAGCCGCGTTTCCGCCAAACGTCGCCGATATTCGAGGACGTCCGGCGCGCTCGCCGCCGCGACGGCGAACGACTCCTCCGCTTCGAGCGCGAGCCCGAGTCCGCAATACGCTTCCCCTTGTCCGGCAAAGACTTCCGCCGGTTCGCGATTCGTCGGATAAAGCCGTTCCAGATGCTGCCAAGTCGCGAGCCCGGCGTCGAAATCGCCGATTTCGTTCTGAATCGTCGCGATCTCCCGCAAGACGGCGCGGTCGTCCGCCGCAAAATGCGCCGCTCGTTGGAAATCTTCGAGCGCCTCTTCCGGTCGCCCGAGCCGTCGCGCCGCCTTCCCGCGCAACTCCCAACCGACGGCGCTTTTCGGCGTCAAGTCGACGATTTTATCCGCCCAGCGCGCCGCGTCTTCCGGCCGATTCCGTTCGAGCGCCTTTTCGCCGAGCGATCGATAAAGCGACGCCTCGACGTCGATCGTCGAGCGCTTTTCCGCCGCCGCCTCCAAGACCGCGATCGCGTCGTCTCGCTTGCCGAGCCGCCAAAGCGTCTCCGCGTAATAACGGCAAGTCTCGACGTCGGAGTCGTTTAGCTCGACCGCTTGACGCAAATTTTCCTCGGCGAGGGTCAAATCGCCCCGCTCGAACGCGACGATTCCTTCGCGGCTGAGCGGCAAACTTTTCGACGCTTTGCTCGTCATCCGGTAAAACGGGACGTTGCGGCACCCTGCGCCGCCGCCGACGCAAACGACCGCCCCCAAAGCGACCGCAAGCGCAAACGACGACGCGCCGACCGACGTTTTTTTCTCGCGACAAGCCATTAGCGCCCTTATTAACGTTTTTACCGTTAAACTTCCTCAACCCAACGCCGCCGACGCGTCCGTTCTCGCTCGACGCTAAACGGCGACCTTGCGCATCGTATCAAATTTTCCGCCCGACCGCTAGGTCAAAAACGCGTTTCATCGCCGAATCTCGCAATTTTCCTTCGACGCTTTCCAAGCGTTCTTTCCTCGTCCCCCTTTTTTGCCCGGAACGCTTATTTTTACCGCTCCCCCTATTTCCCCTTCCTTTTTCATTCGCGCCTTTCTTTTTGATCGTTTCATTCCCCCCGCTTTCTTTTTTTCCTCCTTTTTTTCTCGTCGGTCCCGTTAAAAACGCGCCGAGTCGAGCGAAAAATCGGACGCCCGCCCTCAAACGCAATTTTCCCCGACGCGCGGCCGACGTTAACGATTGTTTCTCGCCTTTGCCTCCAACTACCCCCCGCCAACGTTAGAAACGATAATCGACCGATGAAAACGCGCTTGCTTTCCGCTTTAAAATACCTATTTTTCGCTTTTATTGCGTTTACCGTTCCGAAAATGATCGTCGACTCCGGACGCATCGTCGCGCCGTTGGAACCGTCGCCGACGCCGCCGAACGCGTCCGCTCCCCAACCGCGTTCCTTTTGGCCCTTTCGTTTTTTGCAGCCCGCGCCGCCCGCTCCCGACGCCGTCGCCGCTTCGCCCGACGTTTCGTCCTCCGCCGTTTCGCCCTCCGCTTCGTCGGTCGACGCTTTCGGAAGGGACGCGACGCGGCGAAATTACCCCCCTTCGCCTTACGACGCTTGGAGCGCCTCCTCCCGTTTTCCCCCGGCTCGCGCGTCCGATTTTAACGCGTCGTCCGATTTTAACGCGTCTTCGTTTGCCGCCGACGCCGCGACGTTCGAAACCGATGCTCGACTCGACGCTCGTTCCGCTTCGTCGTCCTCCGCCTTCGCGCCCCTTTCGTCGCCGGAAGAGCGTTCGTCGTTCGCGCGCTTCGCGGAATCGCGCTTCGCCCCTTCCGCTTCGTCGGCGCCCTTCGCCTCCGACGCGACCGTTCCCCTTCGCGCCGCCGATTCCGATTCGACGCCGCGCCGCTTCGAAGAGCTTTTCCGCTTCGGGCATTCCCCGGCTTGGCTCGTCGCGACTTGGCCGCGAGTCGACGCGGTCGCGACGGACGACGGCCTCGTCGGATACCGCGTCGCGATTTCAACCGGCGACGGCGACGACGACTTAACCGGCGTTTTCGCTTGCTATTTTGACGCGACGTCCGAACGCCGCGTCGCATTTTCGGGTCAAACGGGCGATTATCGGCGCTTGCTTCGTTTTATGCAACGAGAATACGTCGTCGCGCTTTCGCCCGACTCGACGGCGGAGCGTTTTTGTTACGAATCGACCCTTTCAAACGGGCGAGGGAGCGTTCTCCCGGGCCGCCTCGTCGTCCGCCCGACTCGCGTTTTCCTTCGCGGCGCCGAAAAATCTTTTTTTGAGATCGACGTTCTTCTCGAACGCCCGCGTCGTCTCGCCAATTAGCGCGATCGGCGCGCTTCCAACGCGTCGCGGCCCTTCAAAT
>JAFTUJ010000070.1 GCA_017466305.1 Thermoguttaceae bacterium | reverse complement strand
TTCGTTTCTTCGAGGTCTTCCCGCGAGCGGGCGCCGTCGTAATGTTCGAACAAAATTTCCCGGAAAAAACGTCGGTAAAGCGGGAGTTGCAAGTCGACCCAATCGAACGTCGGGCCGGTTTCTTCGTCGAGCGCGGCGCTTGGCGGCCTTTGCGTCGATTGGGAAGGAACGGCGCTTTGCGTCGATTGGGGGAACGCGGCGCTTTGCGGGAAGCGGGAAGCGTCGGCGTTTTGCGTCGTTTGCGGAGCGTTCGGCGCGGGCGTTATCCCGAATTTTTCGAGCGTTCGAAGGGGCGCCGAGAGACGCGGTTTCGCTCGACGGCGGTGCTTGTCGTCGGCGACGTTGCCGAGTCGCGTCGTGAAGAGCGCGGTTTGCGTTTCGTCGTCGAAAACGTCCGGCGCGAACTCCGAAATCGGCTCTTTCGACGGGCGGCCCTCCTTCGCCGTATCGAACGTTTTATAGTCGAAGACGAACCAACGGTTTTCGCGCGGGTCGTAATCGATTCGGTCGAGTCGGCCGAAAATCTCGACCGGGCGTCCTCCGCCGACGTCGAACGTAATCGAGCCGGAACGCGGCGACGCTTCGACGAATTTGATTTGCCGTCCGGAGCGCCGCCAAAGCGCCTGCCAACGCGCGAACGCGTCGAGACGCGAGCGGATTTGCTCGATTTGAACCCGAACGAACGGCGACGAAAGCTCGTTAAAATAACGGCTTGCGACGACGTCGAGACGTTCGCTCAACCAAGCGGAGATCGCGTCGGCGTCGGTCGAATCGCAAATTTCCGGCGCGACGCCGAAATCGCGAAGCGCGTCGTGCGCGAGCGTTCCGAAGGCGGCGGCGTTCATTTCGGCGGTCGTTTCCGGCGCCGCGGCGCGCAGGTTGAGAGCGCGGCGGAGGAAATATCGGTACGGACAAGCTAAAAAGTCGCGAAATTCCGTTACTTTCATTTTGCTCGGCGCTGGGCCGGTCGTTCGGAGAATCGGAACGCTAAACCCGACCGGGCGCGGCGGTTCGGACGGCGACGGCGACGGCGGGCCGACGGCGAGACGCGTCGCGGCGTTCGCGACCGACGTCGTTTGAATCGGCGTTTCGACGCTTTCGGCGTCCGCGTTCGCGGTTGCGTTCGCGCCGGCGTTTTCAACGTCGTTTCCGGCGTCGGCGACCAACGGCGCTTTCGGGAACGGTCGCCCGAGTTGGCGCGCTTCGAGTTCGGCGAGATCGTTCGAACCGCCGCCCGCGAAGAAACGGCAAATGCGCGGCGGGACGTTTTCCGGCGCCGTCGCGAACGCGAACCGACTCGGCGTTTTCGGGTCGTTTTGGAGCGAGCGTCGCCCGAAAACGACGAAGAAATTCCGCTTCGACGCGGCGAGCGCCGACGTCAAACAAGCGTCGCGAGCGAACCGGCGGCGCGCGTCTTCGAGCCCGAGTTCGCGGCGCGTTTCGTTCGGGAGGAAGAGGTCGCTCGACTTCGACGACGGAACGATTCCTTCGTTGAACCCGGTCAAAATAAGGTTCGGCGCGTCGTCGAACGCCAAGTCGAGCCAACCTTGCAACTCGACGACGTCGGCGGCGGGGAAGGGCGGAATCGTCGCTTTCGCGAGTTCCTTCAAGATCGTTCGAATCGCGTCGGCGCCGGTCGCGTCGGCGGTCAACTCTTGCGGAATCGCTTCGAACTTGTCGAATTCTTGGTTGAGCGCGGCGAAAAACGCGTCGACTTGCGCCGTCGCTTCGGTCGTTCGGGCGCCCGGCTCCGGTTCCGGGTAAATTTTGCAAAGGAAGTTCGAGAGAATCGGCGCCCAGTCGGCGATCGGGAGGCGGCGCTGATTCGTTCGCCAACGGAAACTTTCGGCGAAATCGTCTTTCGCGAACGCGAGCGGGCCGGAGAAAACGTCGTCCGTTTCGTCGGCTTTAAAGTTTGTCGCGTCGAGTTTTAGCGCGTCGAGGTTCCCCGTTTGCGCGTCGACGGGGGAACGCTTGAACGTCGGTTCGACGGCGGCGAGCTTTTCGCGTTGGAGCGGCGGCGCGTCGGAATCGCAAAACGGCTCGAGCGCGCGGTCGATTAAAATCGCGACCTTGCGCAAGAGGCGAAATTCGGCGTTTTGGCGCGGCGCGTCTTCGTTCTTGTACTCGAACCAACGCCCGTCGACGCGAGTCGGCAAAAAGGTCGCGCGGTAACGGTCGAACTCGGAGAGCCAATCGCCGGGAACGAACGGCGTTTCGGGCGACTCGGCGGAAACGTTTTCGGCGGTTTCATTATTAATAATAACGTCGTCGGCGCTTTCCGCGTCGTCGTCGAACGGAGCGTCGTCGCCGAAATCGGGGGGGAGTTCGTCGTCGAACCAAACGCCCTCCTCCGCTTCGTCGAGCGCGGAACCGGGAGCGACCGCCGGAGCGTTTGCCGCCGACTCTTCCGCTTCCGCCGCGTCCGAACGACCGTCGTCGAGCGAAACGAACCGCCAGTTGCGAATCAAGTACTCCTCGACGTCGGAGCGGCGCGCCAACTCTTCAAGCGCCGAAAAAGAACGCGTTTCGAGATAGTCGGCGACGTTGCGCAACAGCTGAAAAACGCGGTTTTGCGTCGCCGGCGAACCTTGCGCGCGGATGGTCGCGTACCCGACGTCGCGGAGGGAGCGTTCGAGGAACGGGACGACTTCCGCGTCCGGAACGCCGATCGTCAGCGAGTCGGCGGGGATAGGCTCGTACCGCCAATCGGGCGCGGCGGCCGCGTCGGCGTTTTCGCCGTTTGCGTCGTTTGCGGCGTTTTCGACCGGAATTTTCGACAGTTCGCGAACGAGGAGCGCGGCGGCTTTCCCTTGTTCGACCGGGCCGTCGACTTGGAAAAAGCGGCGGTCGGGAAGCGGAATTTCGGCGGTCTCCCAAGCCTCCGGAACGACGACGCCGAACTCGTCGAAGCGGTCTTGGAGCGATTCCGGCGCGAAAACGAAGAACGAAACGCGGTCGCCCAACGCTTCAAAAATCGCCTTTTGTTGGCGGTTCAAGTCGACCGCGCCGACGACGATATAACGCTTCGCCGCGCCGTTTTCGAACCCGCCGCCGACCGAAACGCCGATTTCGCCGCTAAGAAGCGCCGCCGTTCGCGCAAGGTTTAAGTCGGTTAAGTCGAAGCGCGACAACTCGTTGCGGTAAAGCGCGGCGATTTGACCGAGCGACTCCCAACGCTCCGTCTCTTCCGGCAAGTTCCGGCGTCGCGTCGACGCGGCGACCGCCGAGAAGTCGCGGTTCTCCGACGCGAGCTCGTCCGCGAGGTCGACGAAGATTTGCGCCAATTCGAGTTGCGCCGCCCAATTCGACTCCGCCGGGAGCGATTTGATCAGCGCGCGGCTCTTGACCGGCTCCGCGTCCGAAAATTTGCGCAACGCCCGGCGCATGCAGAGGAGACGCGTCGGACGAGCGGCGACCCGTTTCCGTTGCGGATAAAGGAATTCCGGCGCGGCCCCGACCGTCAAATAGGTCGGCGGCGTCCAGTCGGGCGCGATCGAACCGGCTTGAATCGCCCGTTCGACTTCCAACTGTAAATACGCTTCCAAGGTGCGAACGGCGCGTCGGCCCGGCAAGACGAAAATAAGGTCGCCGAGGTCGAAGGAAGGGGGTTGCGGCGCGGCGGTCGACGTTAAATTGGAGGTTTCGGGCGAACTTTGCGAACGCAGGCGCGCCGTTTCCGTCGAAACGACAAACGAAGCGACTTGCGGCAAAAACGGACGCGACCAATCGAAAAAAACGCGTTGCATCGGCGAAAACTCCAAAAACGTTTCCGACAAACGTCAAAAGCTTCAAACGAACTTGAACGCGTCTCAAAAAGATAATTGAAACGCGGGTTGATTATCGCCTGAAAACTCAATCAAGTGAAAATTATTTATCGGAACAAAAACATAAAGTAGGCGCAAAAAAGGAGCGCGCCGACGCCGAGCCCGACCAGCGTCCAATAAAAACGCGCCGTCGGCGGTTGGTCGAGAAAATCGTCGGCGTCTTCCGCTTTGCGGCGCGCGAGGAAGGCGAGAACGTCGGCGGGCGTTTCCGTATTTTCCGCCGGCTCTTCGCCGTCCGGGAACTCGAAATCGCACCATTCGCAACGCTTTGGGAATTTCGGAACGAACGCTTCCGAACAGACGTAACAAACGGCGACGAACCCCTTTTCGAAAAGGTTTTCCGGCTCTTGCGTCTTCGCCGCCGCGTCGCCGCCGGTTTTCCCGTTTCCGCAAGCGCAAGAGTCGCCGCAACCTCCGCCGTTTCCGCAAGCGCAAGAGTCGCCGCAACCTCCGCCGCTTCCGCAAGCGCAAGAGTCGCCGCAACCTCCGCCGCTTCCGCTAGCGCAAGAGTCGGCGCCGGTTTTCCCGCTTCCGCAACCGCTTCGTTCCGCCGGTTCCGCTTCGACGGCGCGTTTTGAGCGTCCGACGTCGGCCCAAGCGCGATTTTGACGTCGCGACGCCGCCGACCGCCGCCCGCAACCGCAAGAACAACCGAAGTTTTCCTCTTCGTCGAAAAGTTCGGCGTCGCGCGCTTTTTCTTCGTCGGAACGGAAGTCCCAAAAGTTATTGTCGCCGAGCGGAAAGAGCGTCCCGGACGTTTTGCAAACCGGACAGCGGGTAACGCGCCGTCGACCGCATTCCGGACAGCGCGGCCAAACGGCGAGCGCCTCGCGAAACGTTTCGTCGTTTTCAAAATTGTCGCGGTATTCGAGCGCCGTTTTTAAAAAGTCGTCGTCGATCGGCGGTTCGAACGGGTTTTCTTCTAATTCGGATTTGAGCGCCATCGGGAAATCCTCGCAAATTTTAAAGGGAAAACGTTGCGACTGAAATAAGAATCGAAGGAATAAAGGGAAAAACGAAACGTCGCTCGCAATTATAATCTTTTTTTAACGTCGACGCAAGCGCCGGAAAAAAGCGACGCGACCGTTCCGAAAAATAAAAAAACCGCGTCGACGTAAAAACGACGCGGTCTTTTAACGTTGAACGGGAACCGATTGCGAAACGTCAAACGACGCGGCGTTTCGACGGCGGCGGCAACAACGACGCGCCGTTTTCGTCGACGACGCGAAGTTGAATCGATTCCGAATCGTCGAGCGCGTCTTGTTTCGCGTTCGCTTTTTCCGCTTTATCGGCTTCGCGAGCGGCTTCGCGCGCTTCGCCGACGGTCGGGAGAACGGCGCGTTCGGCGGTGATTCCGCGAGTCGTCGTCGCGAGGAAGCGAGCCATTTCGAGCCCGACGCCTTCGGTGTGTTCGCGTTCGATCTTTTCGACGATTTCGCGCCAGTTGAGTCCGCTCTTGTAAATGACGCGGTAAATCGCCTTCAACAAACGAACGTCGGCGTTCGAGAAACCGGCGCGACGCAAACCGACCGTGTTCAGCCCGACGACTTGGCTCGAAAGACCGTCGACGGTAACGAACGGGGGAACGTCGCGAACCAAGTGCGCTTGACCGCCGACCATCGCGAACGCGCCGATGCGAACGAACTGGTGCGCGCCCGCCGCTCCGGAGACGAACGCGCGGCGTCCGACCGAAACGTGTCCGGCGAGCATCGCGTTGCTCGCCATAATCACCTCGTCGGCGATACGGCAGTCGTGCGCGATGTGAACGTTCGTCATCAACATGCAGTCGTTCCCGACGACGGTCGAATCTTCGACGCGCATCGAGCGATGAATCGTAACGTTTTCGCGAATGACGCAACCGTCGCCGATAATGACGCCGCCGCAGTCTTCTTCGCTCAAACCGACGCATTGCGGTAGTCCGCCGATAACCGCGCCCTCGAAAATATGTTTGGTTTTGCCGATGACGACGCCTTTGTTAATCGAAACGCGCGCTTCGAGAACGCAGCCGTCGCCGAGCGTCGCGCCGTCTTCGACGACGCAGAACGGGCCGATTTGAACGTCTCGGCCGATTTTCGCGTTCGGGCCGACAAACGCTAACGGGTGAATTTGCACTTCCTTTTGCCTTTGTTTTCGAGGAGGTTGGGGGGAGCGCGGCGGTCGACGGTTTTTCGCGGGGGGCGGAACCGTTCGAGGACGGCGGCGCGCCGTTTATCTCCCGCGCGTCGAACGACGCCGGCGTCGCGGGTCGACGCGTTTTTCGCGCCGACGGTTCTATCATAACGAATAGCTTTTGTCTTGAAAACCCCGATTTTCGGAAAAATCGCGATTTTTTGCACTTTTTGCCTTCGGAACGTTGGAGAACAAGAAACAAAAGGCAAGACGCGGAAAGAACGACGATTAAAAAAGACGCGGGAGCGGCGGGATTTGAGCG
>JAFTUJ010000069.1 GCA_017466305.1 Thermoguttaceae bacterium | reverse complement strand
GTTCCGACGTCGACGACCGCGCCGACCGCCGCGCCGACCGCCGCGCCGACGCCGCCCCCCAGCTTAAAATGCCGTCGCGCTTCGGCGCCGAAAATTTGATCCGTTTCGTTCGCGACGTCGCCGACGACCAACGCCTCGCGGTCGAGAACGCCGAGCCGAAACCCCCAAGTTTCCAAGAGTTCGAGATGCGCCTGATGTTCGCGCCGCATCACGTTCTGTTTCAGCGCGTCCTCCAACCGCTCAAGTCGAGCGCGCCAATCCTCCCGAGCGACGTTCGTTTCAATTTCCCGATAAGCCGCGACGTCGAGGAGCAGCTCCGCGACGATTTTTCGCGAATTGTCGAGCCGACGCAGCTCGCGCGTTCGCCGGTCTTCCATTTCGAGCTGCAAAACGCGCCGACGCAACGGGTCGCGAACGAGCGCCGCGATCTTCTCAAAGAGCGCGATTTCGTCCCGAAACGACCGCCGATGCGCGTCGTACGTTTGAATCAAATAAAAGCCGTTTTTTTGCAGAATCGCGTCCCAATCGGCGCGAAAATCGTTAAACGTCGCGCCGCCGTCGGAACCGGCGACTTTTTCGGCGCCGCCGTTTTCTCCGTTTCCTCCGTTTCCGCCGCTCAAGTCGCCGCCGTTTCCGCCGTTTTCTCCCTCCGCGCCAAGATTATTGTACGCGACGACGACCGGCTTGCCGACGTTCTTCAAAATGCTCAACGTATGTTTGATCAGCGACTGATTCGGGTCTTCGACGACGTTCGCGACCAAAATAACGACGTCGCAACGCGCGACTTCGTTCCAAGCGCGCAGGTCGTGTCGGTAATCGTCGTCTTTTTTCGGAATGACGCGCAACACGTCGTCGAGCCCGAACGCTCCGCCGTTCGCTTCGACTTCGGCGTCTTCGGCCAACATCTCCAAAATTTCGCCGGACGTTTGAAAGCCGGGCGTGTCGACGAGTTGCAAAATTTCGGCGATTCCGCGAAAAAAGACCTTTTGGATTTCGGCGCGAACGGTCGTTCCGTTGAACGCGTTGACGAGCCCGAAATTCGGGTCGCCGGTCAACGTTCGCAACAGCGACGTTTTCCCTTCGTTGGTCGGCCCGATCGTCGCGACGACGATCGGTTTGAGCGCGCGGAGTTCTTCGCTGGTAACGTTCATCTCGGTTCCCCTTAATTTTCTCGCAATTTCCGAATTTCGTTTCGCGTTTCCGTCAACGCGTTCGCCGCCGCGTCGGGCGAATCGAACGTCGCCTCTTCGACCGGGCGCAACGCGACCGGAAGCGCCGCGACAATTTTATCTTCCGGCCAACCTTGCAGTTCGAGCGTCGCCGCCCAAGTCGCCGCGACGCAAACGACGGTCGTCGCCGATTCGAGCGCGTCGAACGCGCCCGCCGTTCCCGCCGCCGTTCCCGCCGCCGTTTCGACCGCGTTTCCGTTTGTTTTCTCGTTCGTTTCCCCGTTCGCCGCTTGAGCTTGCGCGATCGTTTCGGTCGTTGTTTTCGCCGACGCCGCCGTTTCGCCCGCCGTTTCGCCCGCCGTTTCACCCGCCGTTTCGACCGCCGTTTCGTCGTTCGCTCGCTCGCCGCGCCAACGCTCGACCAACTTTCGTTTGCAAGCGGTCAGCGACTTCGGAACGACCGCCCCCAACGCCGCCCCGGTCGCCCCGGACGCGAGCGTCGACGGCAAAAGCGTTCCTAACGAACCGAGCGTCGACGCGATCGCCGCCGTCGACGCGGCCCCGGCAAAGAGCGGCGCGAACGTCGCGACGACCGGAACCGAAACGCCGAGCGCGCCGAACGCCAACGCGCAACGCGGACTCAACCCTTTGCAAAACGCCGCCGCTTTCGCGCTCAATCCGAGCGCGCCGGTCAACTTGCGTTCGAGCGTTTCGCGGTCGAGTCCGTTGACGCGGCAGGTCTCGACGAAATCGCCGCCGAACGCGCGCCCGCTTTCGACGCTCCGCTCGACGACCGCAGCCGCTCGCGCCAACAGATTCTCGCGCCAAGCGTTTCGACGCCCGTTCTCGTTCCCGCTTTCGTTCGCGCTCCGTTCGACGTCGTCGACGCCGGACGCGGACGCCGACGCGACTTCCTCGCGATAAATCGCGAAAATATCGGCGCAAAGAAGCGCGACGCGGCGTCGGTCGCGCTCTTCTCGGACGGCGTCGGCGTTTTCGATTTCCCCGTCTTCTTCATTTTCTCCATCTTTCCCCCTCTTCCCGTTTTTTCCATTTTCTCCGTCTCGCCCGGTTTCGCTCGTCCCGCAAGATTCGTCGAAAATCGCGCGGCACTCGGCGACGATTCGTTCGGCGGCGGCGTCCCATTTCGCGAAGGAGCGGCGTTCGTTCCCTCTTTCTTCGACGCTCGTCTCGCCGCTCAAACGCCGTCGCAACGCTTCGCGCGCTTCCGGCAAATCGAGGTCGGCGTCGAAAAAGACCGGTTCGAACGGAACGCCGGTCGTTTGCGCCAACTCGGCGAGCGCGTCCGTCCAGTCTTGAATCCGTTCGGCGACGCCGCGCTCGGACGTTTTCCCGAATTTTCGCCGCAATTTTTCGCCGCCGGAAAGGACGACGACGATTCGCGCTTTCGGGCAAAACGCCGCCAAGACGTC
>JAFTUJ010000068.1 GCA_017466305.1 Thermoguttaceae bacterium | reverse complement strand
TACAAATCGCGCAGGATGTGCGTCGGGTCGTAAACGTCGTCGAGGAAGACGAGGAACGCCGGCGTTCGTTCGAGGTTCAACGCTTGGAGCGCTTCGTAAAAGAAGTAAGCGTCAAACTTTCCGCGAGCGACGTCCGAAACGACGCGACGGCGGATTTCCGCGTCGCGAGCGTTGCCGGCGATCGGCGCGTCGTAATTCGGCAGGTGAACGTCGAACAGGTTGCAGCCGAACTCGTTGACGCCGCGCGCGGAGTCTTTTTCTTCGACGGTGAAGTATTCGCCGTCCGGATAAAGTTCGCTAAGGACGGCGTCGTATTCGAGCGTTTGCAGCATCGCAAGCGCGACGTTCGGGTTGGGCGCGACGTCGACGACGAGGCCGTACGATTCGAACGCGTCGACGCGAGATTCGAGGAAACGGAGGTCGCGGTCGACGAGGAGAACGCGGCGATTTTGCAATTCTTCGAAGCGTTCGGCGTTTTGCGGCGGCGCGAGCGAGCGTTTGCTCCATTTGTTCGTTAATCGTTTAACGGTCGGCTTTAAGCGCCGGGAAGCGTCGCGAACGCCTTGAGCGTAAAAGCGCGTCGCGATTTCTTCGGCTTCGTCCTGCGGGCGCTTTTGAACGCGACGTTCGAACGCCGCGCCGACGACGTCGACGTTCGCGCCGAAGTATTGGTCGCGGAGCTCTTGCGCGCATTCGCCGCGAACGCGAACGGTTTCCGTTTCGAGGAGCTCCAAACGATGGAGCGCCTGCGCCAAATCCATCAAGTAAAGTTCGAGGTAACGAGCGTCGCGCCGCGTGAAGGCGTTCGGCGTTCGGCTTTCGACGTTGACGACGCCGACGATTTTGTTCAGGTAAAGGAGCGGGAGCGTGATCGAACTCGCCGCGTCGATCGCGCCGACGATGTAGTTCGGGTCGTTGCGAACGTCGTCGCAAATGTAGGTTTCGCCGCAACTTGCGACGTAACCGGTGATCCCGTTTTTCGACGGCGACGCGTAAAGAACGCGTTCTATAGCTTCCGGAGGAATCCCGATGGCGAGGAACGGAATCAGTTTTTCGTCGGCGTCCAGGAGGCGCATTTCGCAAACGTCGTAATGGAGCGTCGCGCGCATATGTTTTTGAACGAGGGCGCGAAGTTTTTCTTTGCGAACGTCGACGGAGTCGCCGCGCAACGCGGAGCGGTCGAGGTGAAGGAAGAGTTCGGCGCGCGTTTTGGAGAGGCGTTGCAGACGGCGGTCGTCGCGAGCGATTTCGGTAACGTCTTGAATCGCGACGAGGAAGTACGTCTCTTGCGGCGAGACGGGGAACGGTTTCGCGATCATTTCGTAAAAGCGTTCGTCGTTTTCGTCGGCGCCGGGAACGACGAACGACGTTCGCGTTTGGACGCCGCGCGTCGCGACGAAGTGGAGCGGGTAATAATCGCCGTCGGTGAAGCGGGGCTTTTGGAGCGTCGCGTAAAAATCCTTGTCGACGAGGTCTTGGCGACGCTCGACGCCGACGAGGCGCGCGAAGGGTTCGTTGCAGCAAACGATGCGGCGACGCGAATCGAGAAGAACAACCGACGAATGGAGCGCGTCGAGGATTTGAACGAAGTCGACGGACGCGGCGGAAGTTTTGAACATAAAGCGTCTCCTTATTTTTACTGGCGAGGTTCGAGCGGCGATTCGAGCGAGCGTTTCGCAAAATAGACCGGAAGCGCGAGGACGCGTCGAGGCGCGTCGACGGCTCGGACGCCGACCCGAGACGGAAATTTGTCTAGCGCGTCTTCGTATTATAACAGCTTCGAACGCGTAAAGCAACTTTTTTTCGCGCAATTTTTCTCTTTTTTGCGTTAATTTTTGAGAAAAGGCGAAAGAAGGGAAAAAACGCGCGCTTTGGCGAACCGTCGGCGAGAGAAAAAACGCGTCTTTGGGCGTTATTTTTAGGAGTAAGGAATGGAGAGAAGGGAAAAAAACGCGTCGTCGACGGGAAGTCGACGGCGCGTCGGAGCGAGGACGGCGACCGTTGCGCGACGGCGAACGGCGCGCCGCGTTATTCTTCGTCCGCTTCTTCTTCGTCGTCCGGAACGGAGTGGTCGATCAGCGGATAGTAGCGGTCGAAGTCAAATTCCGGGCTGTTGTCCGCGTCGTGGCAAGAGTAGCAGGTCGTTTTGACCGAGGAACCGAGGCGCATGCCGGCGCGAATCGCTTCCATCGCCGCTTCGTCGTCGCCGAGTTCCGCCGCGATATGTTTTTCGCCCGGGCCGTGGCAATTTTCGCAACCGACGTTCAACAGGTGCGGCGTGCTTTCCGCGGTAACGAAACCGTCGACGTAGGGGAAGCGTTGCAAACCGTCCCAACCGACGACGTGGCAGCCGACGCATTCCGGGTCGAAGTCGCGCGGCGGATGCGCGACGTCGGTCAGCGACTTCCAAGCGTTCGCGTGGCGCGAGCGAAGCCAAGTTCGGTGTTCCTCTTCGTGGCAAGACTGGCATTTTTGCGAACCGACGTATTTGCCCAACTGTTCCGAACGCGGAGCGCGCGCCGGGTTCAGACCGAGACCTTCGCGGTGCCCTTTGAGCGTGATCAGCGTTTTCAGTATCGACTGATAGTCTTGCATTAATAAAGCGACGTCTTCCGACGACTCGAAGCGCGAGTCGAGCGCGACGCGTTGGTAGCGGATTTCGCCCGATTCGTAAAGACCGAGGACGACGGCGTATTTGCCCTTTTCGCCGACTTCGATCAAGAGGCGGTCGTCGCCGAGCGATTTCGCTTCCGCCGGCGGCGCGCTCGGGGTGTCGGCGGTGAGAACGAAGTCGAAGATCGGGAATTTTTTCGCGAGCGCTTCCGTTTCCGCTTCCGTGCCGTGAACGATCAGCGTCCATTTGTCGCAAGCGGCCTTCTTCATCCGCGGCGCCAACTCGGCGAGCTTTTTCTCCGGCGACTCGAGGAGAAGGTTTTCGTCGCGGTGGTCGAGGTCGTCCGACGGGCAAACGACCGAAACGACGCCGATTTTGAGCCCGCCGCGTTCGATAACCTTAAGCGGAAGCGCGTAAGCGTCGTGGTAACCGTAAACGCCGACGTTCGCCGACGTGAAGAGGCTCGCCGAATCGGCCGCCGTCGGCGCGGTGAAGGTGAGGAGGAAGTAGGCCGGGAAGCGCAGCTCGCCCTTGCCGATTCCGATCGCGTCGTACTCCATCAGCCGGAACGCGTTCATCGCCATGTCGAATTTGAGCTCTTCCTGAACGCCGAAACCGACCGTCGTTTGACCGGCGTCGACCGCGACGACGTCCCAACCGCGCTCTTGGCGGAGGTTTTGGAGGAAGTCGCGACGTCGGCTGAGACCGCCTTTCATTCGGTCCATCCCGGCGCAACCGCAGGGCTCGATGTAACCGTTCGTCAAGCCGGTGAAGACGAGCGCGACTTGCGGTTTTTCCCAACCGACGAAGTATTCGCCGTTTTCCTTGATCGGGTCGTAAGGCGCGCGTTCGACGTGGTTGGAGTCGGCGTTCGTCGGTTTTTCCGGCTCCGCTTCTTCCGCTTCCGGCGCGGCGTCGAGCGGCGTCGCGTCGGCGTTTTCGGCGACTTCGGCGTTTTCCGGCTCCGCTTCCGTTTCGAGCGTCAATTCGAGCGCCGTCGCGGCGTCCGGCGTCGCGTCGAAACCTTGCGGCTTCGCGTCGGCTTCCGGGAGGGGCGCGGCGAGCGTCGGCGACTCTTCTTCGGCGGGAAGTTGGGGCGCCGGCGTCGCGTCGGAGAAACGCGGCGCGACAAAGCGAACGCCTTCGGACTTCGGAGGAGTTTGACCGAAAGCGGCGAATGGCAAGGAGAAAAGAAGAAGCGGAACGCCGAACGCGCCGACCTTAAAACGATAATTTTTCAACATTTCTTGGTTTCCGTTGCGCTTTTATGATTTTGTTTTCGCGCGTCCGACGACGAACGATTGGAAACGTCGAACGTCGGGCGCCGAGCGTCGAGCCGTCGTCGACGCGTCGGCGGGGAAAACGTTAGTTTCGGGGGAATGGGGGGAATGGGGAGGTCTGCGGTCGCCGACCGGGTTGCAAAAATCCGGCGGGCGACCGGGCGCGACGAAGCGGTTAACGGCGTTTCGAGCGCGCCCCTTTATCCTATTATATCAAATATTTCGATTGGATAAAATTAGGATTTTTTCCGGTTTTTTAAAATTTTTTCATTTTCGCGAAAAAAAGGGCTCAATGCGAGCGCTTTGACGCTGAAAAAATGAAAATTTTTGACGCGTTCGGGAGCGTGTTGGCGAAAATTAAGGACGCAACAAGACAAACGCGTTGGCTGAAAAGAAAGGAAGTGTTGAATAGCCGTTGAATAACGTGAAAATATTGGTAAAACGGCGCTTAAAAAAGCGTTTTCAAACGGCAAATTGAATCGAATAAAAGGGTTTTAACGGAATTGTCGATTTAAACGGTTGGCGAAGGAAGGGGGATAAAACAAAATAGGCAAGACGCAAGCGTCGCAAAGAAAGCGTCGATAAAAAAGATTGGCGAAAATAAGGGGAACGCGACGTTTAAAGAAACGGCGAAGTTTATTAAAGCGAAAAGAAGACGAACGATTAAACCGATTTTTTCGAAAAACGCGGAAACGAGGCGGGGGCGATTCTCCGAAAGCCGTCGACGATTTTTTGGCGAACGGCGTCGGCGTCGATTTGGCAAACGATTTCAACGTCGGGACGGCGAGCGCGGAACGTTCGAGGCGCGTCGGCGTAAAAAGCGTCGGGCGCGTAAACGTCGGAAGCGTTTCCGCAAATTTCGTCGACGGAAAACGCGTCGACCGTTGAAAAAAGATTCGGTTCGACTAACGCAAAGTAAGCGGCAAGCTCTTGTAAACAAACGACTTCGCTTCCTTGCGTTCGTCGGCGGACGCGCAAAATTTCAAGAAGCGAACGACGAAGGAATTCGCCGCCGACGTCGTCGCGCGACTCGAACAAACGCAAATCGTCGAAGCTGAAAACGAGATCGGCGACGACTTCGATCGGAACGAACGTTTTGGCGCAAGGCGCTTGGAAGACGACGCGCGCCGCTTGCGGATCGCAATAAATATTGAATTCCGTTCCGTTTTTTCGCGGCGGAAAAGAAAGGCCTCCGCCGGCGACGACCAAACGGTCGAGGAGGAACGGGAGTTCCGGATCGCGTTGAAAAGCGCGGGCGACGTTCGTTAACGGGCCGAGCGCAAGGAGCGACGTTTCGCGAGGGTGCGAACGAACGGCGTCGCGGAGAATCGTCGACGCCGGACGGGGCGCAAAACGCTCGACGACGGGAAGCGTAAAACCGCTAAAATCGTTAGAAAACGTCGCGTCGGCAACGCTGTTTTGTTTTTTGATTTTAGCGTAATCGTCGCGAATTTCGGTTTTAGCGCCGGTTGGATTTTCGCTTTCAAAGCCGATTCGCGGAAGGTAAGGAGGGGCGAGGAAAGCGACGACGCTTTGCAAATTGCGCGCCGACGTTTGCGAGTCGACCAAACCGCCGACGGAGGTGGCCGCGACGATTTCAACGTTGGGGTCGAAAAGCGCGAAAGCGAGGGCTAACGCGTCGGCGACGCCGGGGTCTGCGTCGAGCGCAATTTTTCGCATTGGGCGATCTCCTGGTCGAAAGATGAGGGGAATGGGGAAAATAGGGGGAATAAGCGGAAGGCGGGGGAGGGCTGCAAATCGCGTTTGCAACGCTTTTTCGCCGACGGGACGTTGTTAACAATTTTATTTTGTTAAATAGGACAAGACGGCGAAGATGGTAAAAATGTTGGCGTCGTTTCAAAAGACGGTAAAAAATGCGACCGGCGGAAAATGATAAAATGGGAAAAGGAGAGAAATAAAAAGAGTTGGGAATAAAGAAGAATCAAAAACCGGTAAAAAGAAAAGAGGGAAGACGAGAAGGAAATAG
>JAFTUJ010000067.1 GCA_017466305.1 Thermoguttaceae bacterium | reverse complement strand
TGTTGAGAACGATTGTTGAGAACGATTGCGGCGACCGCTTCGCGTCTCGCTTGCGATTGTACTCGATAACGGAAGCAAAATCAAGCGTTGAGAAGAATTTTTTTAAACGCGGCGAAATTTTGTCGCGGCGGGCGGCGCAAGACGGGGCGCGGCGGCGTTCGATAAAGAAGGGGAAAAGGGGAAAGGACGGCGGCGCGGAAGGGGGAAGGAACGAAAAAAAACGTCGGCGCGTCGCAAGAGGACGCGCCGACGTTTGGCAAGCGTTAAGCTGTTAAGAAACGCGGATTAGCGTTCGATTTGCGTCGCGACGAGGCTTTTGCCGCAGTACTTTTCGCGAAGTTTCGGCTTCTCGATTTTGCCGGTCGGGTTGCGCGGGACTTCGGCGAAAATGATGCGGCGCGGACGTTTGTAACGCGGAAGCGCGGCGCAGAACGCGTTCAGGTCGTCTTCCGTCGTCGTTCGACCCGGCTTCAGCTCGACGATAGCCGCCGTAATTTCGCCGAGACGAGCGTCCGGAAGGCCGATGACCGCGACGTCCTTAATGTCGTCATGACGGCGCATAAAGTCTTCAATTTGAACCGGATAGATGTTTTCGCCGCCGCTGATGACGACGTCCTTTTTGCGGTCGACGAGGTAAATGAAACCGTCTTCGTCCTCGCGCGCCATATCGCCGGTGTAAAGCCAGCCGTTCGCAAGGGTCGCGGCGGTCGCTTCCGGGTCGCGGTAATATTCGGTCATGACGCCGGGGCCGCGGACGGCCAATTCGCCGACTTCGCCTTGCGGAACCGGATTTTTCGCTTCGTCGACGATCGCGGCTTCCCAACCGTAACCGGGTTTGCCGATCGCGCCGACTTTGTGGATGTTTTCGACGCCCAAGTGAACGCAACCGGGGCCGATCGACTCGCTAAGGCCGTAATTGGTGTCGTATTGGTGGTTCGGGAAACGCTCGCGCCAACGGCGGATAAGGCTCGGCGGAACCGGTTGCGCGCCGATGTGCATCAGTCGCCATTGCGACAAAACGTAATCGTCGACGTCGAGTTCCTTCGAGTCGAGCGCGTCGAGAAGGTCTTGCGCCCAAGGAACGAGGAGCCAAACGATGGTGCAACGCTCTTCGGAGACCGCGTGAAGGATCGTTTGCGGTTTGACGCCGCGTAAAAGAACCGCTTTCCCGCCGACGAGAAAGCTGCCGAACCAGTGCATTTTCGCGCCGGTGTGATAAAGGGGCGGAATGCAAAGGAAGACGTCTTGTCGCGTTTGGCCGTGGTGGTTTTGCTCGACGAAGCAGGACGACGTAAGGCTTAAATGCTTGTGAAGAATCGCCTTAGGAAAGCCGGTCGTTCCGGACGAGAAGTAAATCGCCGCGTCGTCTTCGGCGGTCAACTTGATTTCCGGCGCGTCGGTCGAGCAGTACGACGTCAGCGTGTGCAGCGATTCGGCGAAGGTCGGCGCGTTCCCGCCGAGGTAGAAAAGGCCGCGAACGCGCGGGATTTGGTCGCAAATCGTTTCGACGCGACCGATGAATTCCGGACCGAAAACCAAATAATCGACTTCGGCCAGTTCGAGGCAATATTTGATTTCGTCCGCCGCGTAACGGAAATTCATCGGGACGGCGATCGCGCCCGCTTTCAACGCGCCGAAGTACACCGGGAGCCATTCGAGGCAGTTCATCAGCAGAATCGCGACTTTGTCTCCTTTTTTCAAGCCGCGGCTGAGGAGGAGGTTCGCAAAGCGGTTCGCCAAATCGTCGAATTTTTTCCAAGTCGTCGAACGGCGTTGCTCGGTCGGGTCGGACGACGCCGACGGTTGAACGAGGTCGAAATCTTTCCAAGTGATTCGGCGCGCTTCGTCGACTTCCGGATTGATTTCGACGAGGCAAACGTCGGAGCCGTAAAGTTGGGCGTTGCGCGCTAAAATTTCGGTGATGGGGGTCGTTTCGGAAATCGGCGGGAGGTCGACGAGGGGCGTCATTTTCGGTTAATTCCTTATTAGGTCGACGAACAAGGAGCGCGCGAGGCGGACGGTTTCGCCGTTTTGCGTTAAAATGGGAAGTTTGCGGCGTTTTTGCCGCGTTGAAGCGGGAACGCGAAGAAGCGTCGACCGCGACCGGCAAAAACTTCCTTATAATATAACCGATTTTTTCGTTTTTGCAAGGAGGGCGGGCGGCTTGACGTCGGCGCGTCGGAGGCGTACAATGAACGGCGGTTGCGACGGACGGCGGTTTTGGCGTTAAAATCGGAACCTTTGATTTAATTGAAATCGTTCGGAAAACGAAACGGCGCGCGTCGGCGTCGGGAAAAGCGGCGAACGGGCGGCGAAAGAACGTTTTGATTGTTTGAAAAATGTCGCGTCGGCGTTTCGGGCGGCGGACGGCGAGACCGCGTCGGGGAACGTCGGCGAGCGACGACGGTTTTAAGGGAAGAGTGAGAAAGGAGACGGCGACGATGGCGCAAGCAAAAACGAACGCGATTCGACTTTTGGAGAGCGCGGGAATTCCGTTCGAAACGGTCGAATACGAGGTCGACGAGAGCGATTTGTCCGGCGGGCATATCGCGGAACAAATGGGCGCGGCGCCGGAGTCGATGTTCAAAACCCTTGTAATGAAAGGGGAAAAGAAAGGTTTCTTCGTTTGCTGTCTGCCGGTCGCCGACGAGCTCGACTTGAAAAAAGTCGCGAAAGCGTTCGGCGATAAAAAGGTTGATTTGATCCCGATGAAAGACCTCAAAGATTTGACCGGGTATATTCGCGGCGGGTGTTCGCCGGTCGGAATGAAGAAGAAATTTCCGACGCTGATCGACGAAACGGCGACCCTGTTCGACGAGATTTTGATCAACGCGGGCGTTCGCGGAACGATGTTGAGGATCGCGCCGAGCGATTTGATTCGCTTCGTCGAGGCGACCGAAGCGGATTTGGTTAAGTCGCCGTTTTGAGCGCGGCGTCGGCGTAAAACTTGTCGCGTCGTCGTTTAAGGGGAGACGGCGACGCTTCTTTTGATTGTTTTTCTTTTGTTGCGAAAAAAGTTTATTGTCGTTTAATTTGCCGGAATCAAAGAGGGCGCGGCGTCGGCGGTATTAGGACGCGTCGGCGGAAGGAGTTAAGACGCGGCGTCGGCGGTTAAAACGCGGCGTCGGAAAGAGTTAAATGTCGGCGGAAAGCGTTAGGAC
>JAFTUJ010000066.1 GCA_017466305.1 Thermoguttaceae bacterium | reverse complement strand
TAGGCGTAGAAGCGTTTACTCAAGTTCTTGGGCGAGTTTTCTTGGATTGAAACGCAATTCTCTTTCTTTCTCGGTTAGAGCGTTCCTTGGCTCCGATTCTTCCGCTACAATGCGAGCGAGACGACGAGCGGCGGCGTCTTGAAATTCGATTCCTTTTTTGAAACGGAGGGTTCTAGAATGGTTTTGGACACGGTTGGGAAAATGAAAAAGTTTTTGGAAGGTTACGACGCCTCGACTCCGATTTTGCTTTACGATTCTAACTCCGGCGGATTTGGCGCGATCTGCTTAAGCGAGCGTCGTTTGTCGCCGTGGCTTAACAAAAACGAGCCTTATTCCGAAGAGCGTTTTCTCAGACTGCTCAATGAAAAGTTGCGCGGTCTTTTCGCGGACGAGGAAGCGCAGAACCGCGTCGTCGACGAGGCGGTGAAAGCGTCGAAACATTTTCTTAGCGTCGAAATGGTCGGCAAAAGCGATTACAAAAAGTTCAAGGTGTTGGAAAACGCGTCCGACAACGCCGAGGCGCGAAAATGAAAACCGTTTGCAATTATCAAAAATTCAACCGAGGTCGGCTTGTCGCCGCGTGGATTTGGAACGTTGTTTCGGCGCGACCCGACGGCTTGGAACGCGGACGCAGAACGAGCGTCAACCCCGCCGCGCTCTACCGTCGCGCCGCCGACTTGGGACTCGACTCCGGCTTTATCAACCGAACCGCGCGACATTACTTTCCCGACCTAGACCTCCGCGCCAACGTCTGGAAGATTCCCCGCCGCCCTGGGTTTCGTCTTTTCGAAAAGGAGGCGGACGGCGAACTCGGGCGCGCCTTCAACAATTGGGCGTATTTTCTGTTTGCCAAAGAAGGACGCGTTCCCGTTTCGGTTTTCAAAGATTACGCGAAGCAAATCGGCGTCGACTTCCGAACGCTTCGCCAAACGGCGCGAGCGTTGCGCCTCGACACGATCCAAGGCGACGACGGCAAGTATTATTGGGTAAGACGGGACAGGTGTGCGTTCTCGGACGCCGTCGGAATCGTCGCCGGAAAGTTGTACGAAAGATACTTTGAAAACAACCCGAACAAATTTTTGTTCACGCCGCAAAAAATCGTTAGAATCGAGGAGCTGCCGGACGTCCCGTCGACGCGGTTGATCGTCGACGCGGCGCTAAACCGCCTCCTCGCCGAAGGCTTGGCGAAGACGCATATCTTTTTCGACGCGACCGCCAACGAAGACCGCGAAGGATTTTATTGACGCGAACGCCAACGAAGACCGCGAAGGGGGGGTATTGACGCAAACGTCGGTAAAGACCGCAAAGGATGTTATTGACGCGAACGCCAACGAAGACCGCGAAGGGGTTATTGACGCAAACGTCGACGAAGACCGCAAAGGATGTTATTGACGCAATCGCCAACGAAGACCGCGAAATTTTATTGACGCGAACGTCGACAAAAACCGCGAAGGATTTTATTAAGATGAAAAAACAAGAAACGCCCGCCCAACCGCAAATTATTCCCGACGCCGTCGCCGACGTCTTAACGCGCCCGTTCAAAATCGCCGCGTCGCCTTTTCCCTACGCACGGAAGAACTCCGTCTTCCCGCGCCCGCTCAAAACCGCCGCGTTTCGTTTTCCCTATGCGCAGAAGAACACCTGCTTCCCGCCCGGAAGCGCCTTGTTTAGCATTCCCTATGCTCAAAGCGACAACTTTCCGCGTCCGCTCAAAATCGCCGCGACGCCGAATCGCCGCCCAAGTAATCCGGTTTCACTCGGGATTAAATCTGGCGCGACGCCTAACGACAGTCGCCCACCCCCCGAAATATATTAAATTACCGCGCCGCCCCAACAACGGCGAAAACGTTAAAGCAACGGCAAACGAAATTAACGCGTCGCCCAAAATGACTGAGCGTTACCGTCGCCCAACGAAACCGACGCGTCCCCTACAAAGCGCGCTCCGTTCCCAAGCGTGCCGACGCGAGAAAAGCCGCCGGTTTTCGAGCGTCGGTTATTTCGCCGTTCGGATTGAAACGAGCGTCAAACGCCTTTACCATCGCGACTCGAGCGCGACGCGGCTAAACGTAATCCTCTTTCCGCTCCGATTAAACCGTCCGGCGTTCTTTTTGTCGAGAAACCGCGCCGACTTTTTGCTCGCCTTCCTGCTCACGCGGCATTTTTTTGCTCGCCGCTTCAAAACGCAAATACTCCTCTTACGCCTCTTCGACGCCGCGCAACGTTTTAACGTCGTCCCCCAACGCTCGTTCTTTTGCGTTGACGCCGCTTCGCGACGCCTCTCAATTAAAAGACGCCTATCTGTCTTGTCGCCGCGAGCGCCGCTTCCAACGCAAACGATTCGAGAAAAGCGGTAAAGAAAAGTCTTGAAAAGTTAGACGATTATTCTATAATGTCTTGTGGAAAATTTTCGTTTAAAGATTGCGCGACGAGGGCGTTTTTCGAAAATTACGTTAGGTTAAACGTCGGCTCGTTTCCCTCCCTTTAACGTTGGCGGCGTTTAACCAGTTTATCGTCGCCGACCAATTGCGACGGGACGCCCGGTCTTCGTCGCCGCGAAAGTTTCCGGCTCGTTCCGCTTCAAACGCGCGTCTTGAAGAATAAACGAAAGATAAAATTGAGGAAAAACGCCTTTTTCGATTCGACGGAGCGTCGTTTAAATGTTGACGAAAATTAAACTTATTCGCAACGTCGGTTGTTTTAACCAATTGACTTGCGACGAAGAATTAAAACAAACGACGCTTATTTACGGCGAAAACGCGGCGGGAAAAACGACGTTGTCGCATATTTTGCGTTCTCTCGCTCGCGACGCGTCCGACGAAATTTTAGCGCGACGCCGGAAAAGTAAAACGCCCTTTCCGCCAAAAATTTGTTTCGAAACAGACGCCGGAGAACTAACCTTTCAAAACGGACGTTGGGAGCGTTCGGCGTTCGCGGCGCCAATCGTCGTTTTTAACGATTTTTACGTCGACGAAAACGTCTATTCGGGCCTTAGCGTCGAAAAAGAACAACGCGACAATCTCTGCCAAATCGTTTTAGGCGCGGAGAGCGTCGAACGTATTCGACGGCTAGGCGATTTAAAACGGCGACGCGGCGAATTGCAGAGAGAACTCCCGAAATGGCAAAACGCCGAGCTTCAGAAATACGCCGGGCCGCTGACGGTCGATCAATTCGACCAGTTGGATTGGGTAGACGACGTCGACGAGAAAATCGCCGACGTCGACGCGGAAATCAAACAAGCGGAGCAAGCCGAAACGATTAAAAACGCGGAGGCGTTCGAACCGGTTTCGCTTCCCATTTTCGATTCGGCGCAAGCTTCGGCGTTACTCGAACGGTCGTTAAGCGACGTCGACCAAACGGCGCTTGAACGGGCGCGCGCTCACTTCGCTTCGTTGGGC
>JAFTUJ010000596.1 GCA_017466305.1 Thermoguttaceae bacterium | reverse complement strand
CTTCGTAAATATCCTTGACGCGTTCCGGAAGGGTTTCGGCGCGACTGCGAACGACCCCCGCTTCGAGGAGGCGCGCTCGACCGGTCGAAACGTCCAACACGGCGTAACCGGTCGTTCGCAAGCCGGGGTCGACGCCCAGTATAATGTTCTCTATTTTAGCCGGTTTGCTCAATTTGACAGGTTTTCGTCGTTACGAATCGCAAGATAAGGAAAATAAGGAAACGCGACGTTCAAAATGGGCGCGCAAACTCCCCGTCGTCGAAAACGACTTCGCTTTCGACGCTTAAAGGGGGAAAACGACGACGAGTTTGACGGCGTTTGACGGAAATCGAGTTTAACGGTCGAGTTTAACGGCGTTCGACGGAAAAATCGCTTCTTGACGAGCGCGTAAATCTCCCGTTTCCGCTCGTTTCGGCGAAATTAACGTTCGGCGAAACGAGCGGAGCGGCGTTAAACTCCGGTTAATCGCTAAAATGGGATTAGCGATTAGCCGTAAATTTCGTTCCAACGGGCGTTAAGGTCGACGTCTTGCGGCGTTCCGGCGAAGACGACGAGGCGATAAACGCCCTTCAAAACGAAACCTTTTTCAAACGCGAAACCGCCTTCTTTGAAGAGGAACGGCATCGGCGAGATGTTGCCGTAATCGCGGGTGAACCAAGGGCAGTTTTCGAACGGTTCTTTCGGCGGGCAGAGAACCGCGACGCCTTCGGTGATCGCCGGGTTGAAGCGACGTTTGCCGTAAAACGCCATCCACTTCGCCGGTTTCGAGAAGGTGTCTTTTTCGCTCGTGCCGCCTTCGCTGCTGAGAAGGTTCCCGCCGCCGAACGGGCAGAGGTCTTGCTCGACGCGGACGCCGAAGAAGCCGTGATTCGTCTTTTCGACTTTCACGTCGGTCAGCATTTCCATTTCGAAATCGAAGTCGAGCGTGTAATAGTCGTCGCAAACCCAGTTGAGCGTGTACTTGCGGCGGTCTTCGATGATCGGGTCTTGACCCGGTTTTTGCCAAATGCAACGGTCGGTCCACTCGACGACGGATTTGTCGTGTTTAACGAGTTTGAGGTCTTGACTCTTGATTTGGCCTTGTTTCCAACCTTCTTGCCAATAGTTGCCGCCGTTAACGCGGTCGAGACCAAAGAAAACGGAGCGGTGGTGCGGCCAAGGTTGCGACGATTCGGCGGTAACCGAAACGCGGGAAAGCGGGCCGGTTAACGGATAAATGTACGGGTATTTTTGGTTCGGGTTGGTGCGGTAAGCCGCGACGACTTGGTTGTCTTTGCGGATCCAGAGGATTTTGTCGGCGAAATCCGGGTAATAGGACGTGAAGTGTTCGACCGGCGCGTCGCCCCAATTCGGCTTCGTCGCGCCTTCTTTGCCCGGATAATTGATTTTACCCTCAAAAGCGGCGTCGGCGCCGAACGTTTCGGAACCGAGAGTAACGGTCAAACCGGTCGCGGCCATCAGACCGGCGTTTTTGAAAAAATCGCGTCGTTGCATAACAACCTCGAAATTAAGTAAAAACGGAAAAATCGGAGCGCCGCCCGACGACCGTCGCAAGCGTTGGGCAAAGGTCGGCGAGCGTCGCGGCGGGAAGCGCGAAAAACGCTTATATATTAATAATGGCAAAACGAACGTCGACGGAGGAACGTCGAACGCCTGACGAAGCGCGAAAAAACGAGCGACGGAAGCGCGCCGAACGCTTTACCGCCTTCATTTTATCCGCTCGACGTCGGTTTGTCAACGGAAAAATCCCCGCGAAACGCCTCAAAGAACGGAAAATAAACGCGGAAATGGAAATTAAGAAAAATGTTGGAAATGAAAGCAAGTTAGCAAAAAGAGAAGAGTAAATAGTTTGGAGAAAACGCGTTGTTTGGGGAATGTTGGTTGGGGAAAGAAATAACGATTATGCGCGCAGTTTTGAGGAAAATAAAAAAGAATCGTCAAAACGAACGGTTTGAACTTGACAAAATGACATTTTTTGTTATATTGTCAAATTGTTAAAGGGGGACGTTAACTCGCGCCGTTCGTCGGCGACTCAGTCCGACGCGCGTCCGAGCGCCGCGGGGTTCCGAGCGACGCCGACGCGATCGCCGCTTTCGGTCGACGCGCTCTCGAGCGCCGGCGTCGATTTTTCGCGTTTGGCTTAAGCGGTAGACGCGTTGGAAGCGGCGTCGTCGAAACGATCGCGAGGCGATTTGGGGCAAAAAACGACCGAAACGGAGGGTTTTGTCGAAAACGCAAGGATTTTTGCTAAAAAAGTTGCGTTATTTCGGCCCGCCCTCGGTTGACGAAGTCGGATTTTTAGCGTATGATGGAAAGAAATTTTTTGCCGGGCGCAATACGCCTTTTTCCGTCGCGCTTCAAGTTTTGACGTCGAGCGTTTCGGAGGGCGCGGTTTTGTTCCGCGTCGCGGGCGATTGGGTTGCGCTCAATCGAAATAGAACGTCGCGTTTGACGTCGTTCGACGGAGAATTAGGAGCCGAGGCGTCTTGATCCGTCGCGTCGTTCGAACGGCGTCGCGCCTTTAACACGATTTAACATTTAGAGGATAGAACAATGGCGGTTCCGAAGAGAAAACACAGCAACGCTCGCACTGGCGCTCGTCGCGCGCACGATTTCAAACGTCCGGTTCAAACGGCTCCTTGCGCCGAATGCAACAAAATGATCCCGACGCACGTCGTTTGCCCGAACTGCGGCAGCTACATGGGTCGTCAAGTCGTTTCGCAAGACCAAGAAAAATAGTCGTCGCGAACGACAATTAGAGCGCGATCTCGACGACCGCTTTGTGGAAAAGCGCGTCGGTGGAGGCGTGCGCGCCGTCGGCGTCGGATAGCGTTGGAACGCGATAAACGACGACGAGCGGACGCGATAAAAAAAAGGGGAGCGCGACGGTTCTCCCCTTTTTTAAGTTTTTGACGACCGCGAGCGTAAAGCGAACGGCTTTCGCGCGGCGTCAAACGCGAGAAAAGAATACAATAAAATATTGACTAAAAAACGCGAAATTTTTTCGCGAAACGCTTGGAAACGCTTATATAATGGGAAAAACGGCGATTTTATTTCCGGGGCAAGGCGCGCAAACGGTCGGAATGGGGCGCGAACTTTACGACGCGTCCGCGAAAATCCGCGAGATGTACGCGCAAGCGAACGAAGTTCTCGGGTACGACCTGACGAAAATTTGCTTTGAAGGCCCGGCGGAAACCCTCGACGCGACCGACCAATCGCAGCCCGCGATCTTTTTGACGAGTTTGGCCGCGTTGGAAGCGTTGAAGGAGTCGGAGCCGGAAGCGTTGGAAAATTGCGTCGCGACGACCGGTTTGAGTCTCGGCGAGTACACCGCGCTGACGTTCGCGGGCGTTATGTCGTTCGAGGACGGTTTGAAGCTGGTTCGGCTTCGCGGCGAAGCGATGCAAGAAGCGTCGGACGCCGTTCCGAGCGGGATGGCGAGCGTTCTCGGCCTCGACGTCGAGACGGTTCGCGGGCTTTGCAACGAAGTCGACGCGGAAGATTTGACGATCGCAAACTACCTTTGCCCCGGCAATTTGGTCGTTTCCGGCGCGCGCGCTTCGGTCGACAAGTTGATGGAAGCCGCGTTGGCCGCCGGCGCGATGAAGGTTGTCGGGCTGAAAGTCGCCGGCGCGTTCCACACGTCCTTTATGTCGCCCGCCGTCGAGCAAATGCGCCCGATTATTGAGGCGATGGATTTTAGCGCGCCGAAAATACCGGTCGTTAGCGGCGTCGACGCGCGTTTCCACTCCGATCCGAGCGAAATTAAACAGATTTTGATTCGCCAAATTTCGTCGCCGGTTCTTTGGGAAGACGCGATGCGTTTCCTGATCGCCGAGGGCGTCGAGACGTTTTACGAAGTCGGACCCGGTCGCGTCTTACGCGGCTTGATGAAGCGTATCGACCGTAAGGCGAAAATGGCGTAAGGCGCGAACGAAATTCCGGTAAAATCGGAACGAACGGCGAGCGTTTGAGAAATATTGTCGTCGACGCGCGAGCGAAGGGCGTCGGCGTCGCGAACGAACCCCCGAACCGAACCGGGAACGTTAGAAACGGCGGTTTGGATAAAGTTTAACGAATGAGAGCGTCGCTTGCGCGGCGTTCGGCAAGGTGAGAAATGATTCAAGTTGATCTTACCGGCAAAGTCGCGGTCGTTACCGGCGCGACTCGCGGCATTGGGTTGGGTATTGCGAAAGCGTTGGCGAAAGCCGGCGCGCGAGTCGCCTGCGTCGGCACGAACGAAGAAAAATTGACGGCGGCGGTCGCCGGTATCGTCGCCGACGGCGGAGACGCGCGCGCTTACAATTGCAACGTCGGCGATTCGGACGCCGTCAAAGCGTTGGCGCAAAAGATTTTGGGCGATAAGGCGAACCCGGGCGATTACGGCAAGGTCGATATTCTCGTCAATAACGCCGGGATCACCCGCGATATGCTGATGCGTCGCATTACCGACGAACAATGGGACGACGTGATGGCGGTCAACCTCCGCGGTCCGTTTTTGATGTGCCGCGCGTTCGTCGAATCGATGCGCAAGAGCAAGTGGGGGCGCATCGTCAATATTTCGAGCATTAGCGCCCTCTTCGGCAACCCCGGCCAAGCGAACTATTCGGCGTCGAAAGCCGGTTTGCTCGGTTTCACCCGCACGATCGCGAAAGAACTCGCCAACCGCAACATTACCGTCAACGCGGTTTGCCCCGGTTTTATCGCGACCGATATGACCGACGCGATGCCGGAAATGATCCGCCAAACGATTAAAGACCGCATTCCGGTCGGTCGCATCGGCGAACCGGACGACATTGCGAACGCCGTCCTCTTCTTCGCGAGCGAAGAAGCGTCCTTCGTTACCGGTCAAGCGCTGACCGTCGACGGCGGGATGATCAACTAAATATTTGTCGAAAAAAAAGCGAAAATAGCTCAAGCGGAGTTGTTTTTTTCTTCCTTTTCGGATAAAATAACGCGCGGCGACGGCGTTAACGTCGGACGCGTCATTTGAGTAAGGTGAAAACGCGCCGGACGACGGCGTTAAAGCAAATAAAACTTAAGAAAGGTCGTATCAATGGACGAAAAACAAATTGAAGCGAAAATCATCGAAATCATCGCCGAACAACTTGGTCGCGAACAAGACACGATCACTAGCGAAAGCGATATCGCCAACGATTTGGGCGCCGACTCCCTCGACGTCGCCGAATTGATGATCGCCTTCGAAGAAAGTTTCGAAATCGATATCGACGAAGACAAAGCGCAAAACATCGCGACCGTCGGCGACGTTGTCAAACACATCGTTTCGCAACTCGGCGACGCTTGATTTAAGTCGACGCTTTCACGCGAACGACGCTAACGGTTCGCGCTCAAACGTTTTTCGGCGTCGAGAAACGTTTGGGCGACGAAGCGACGGACTTTTACGCCCTAAAAGCGTCGTTGGCGTCGGTTTTCGCCGCGCTTAATCGAGGCGCGGCGTCTTGATTCTTTTTGCTTCTTCACTTTTCCAGGTTCGTTATGAGCAAGCGCGTTGTTATCACCGGTTTGGGCCTTGTTTCTCCTCTCGGATGCGAAGTGGAAACGGCTTGGCGTCGCTTGCGCGAAGGGGAAAGCGGCGTCTCTCTTTGGGAGGCGCCGAATCGCGACGATTTTCGTTCGAAAATTGCCGGGCAATGTCTTGACTTTACTCCGTCGCCGTATATCGAACCAAAAGACGTAAAAAAAGTGGAGCGTTTCGCGCAATTTGCCTATATTGCCGGAATTGCCGCCGTCGAACAGGCGGGCGTCGATTTTTCTCGCGAAAATCCGTTCCGTTGCGCGTCGATCGTCGGTTGCGGCGTCGGCGGATTGGCGGAGATCGAGCGACAAGACGAAAAATTGGCGAAGAGCGGGCCGTCGCGAATTTCGCCTTTCACCATTCCGAAAATTATGCTCAACGCCGCGAGCGCGCATTTGGCGATTCGGTACGGAATTCACGGCCCGGTTTACGGCGTCGCGACCGCCTGCGCCAGCGCGAACAACGCGATGATCGACGTTTATAAAGCGATCAAATGCGGCGAAATCGACGTCGCGCTGACCGGGGGAACCGAAGCGGCCGTTTCGAAACTCGGCGTCGCCGGATTCGGCGCGATGCGAGCGCTTTCCGAACGCAACGACGCGCCGGAGAAGGCGAGTCGACCGTTCGACGCCGACCGCGACGGGTTTGTGATCGGCGAAGGCGCCGGCGTCCTCGTTTTTGAGGAACTCGAACACGCGAAAAAGCGCGGCGCGAACATTTTAGCCGAAGTCGTCGGGTACGGCGCGACGACCGACGCGACGCACATCACTCAACCGGACGAAGAGGGCGTTTACGCGGGCGCCGCGATCGAAGCGACCTTGCGTTCCGCCGGTTGGAATCCGGAGGACGTCGATTATATTAACGCGCACGGCACCGCGACGAAGTTGGGCGACGTCGCCGAAACGGCGGCGATTAAGCGCGCGCTCGGCGAAGAAGCCGCGAAAAAAGTTTCGATTTCCAGCACAAAAAGCGCGATCGGGCACCTGCTCGGCGGAAGCGGCGGCGTCGAATTGGTCTTTTCGGTTCTTTCGACGCGGGACGGCGTTGTTCCGCCGACGTTGAATTTGGAAAATCCCGACCCGAAATGCGACCTCGATTACACGCCGCTCGTCGCGAAAGAGCGGAAAATCGACCGCGTTATTTCGAATAGTTTTGGTTTTGGCGGGCATAACGCTTGCCTTGCGATCGCTCGTTTCGTCGATTGACGGAACGCGGCGGATGATAACGGGACGGTTGCGGAAGACGCGGCGTTAAACGACGGCGCGACAACGGCAAACGTTGCGGCGAACGACGGGACGGCGGCTCAAAAGTCGGCGTCCGTTCCCCTATTTCTTGGAGAAAGGTTCCGACATGAGTTCCGCGCAGGTGATGCACATCGGCCCGTATCGTTTATTGAATCCGGTTTATCGCGGGCAGACGAGTCAAACTTGGCAGGCTTACGACGACCGGGCGCGGCGTTATGTCGGGATTAAAACGCTCCTGCAAAGCACGAGTCGCGACCGAAAGCAGGTCGAAATGCTTAAGTGGGAGTACAAAATCGGCGAGCGGCTGAATCACGAGCGCATCGTCGATATTTTCGACTTCGGTTGGGAAGGGAAGGTTCCCTATCTTGTGATGGAGTGGTTCCACGCGCCGAACTTGAAGCAGTGGATTCAGCAGAAAAAATACGAGAATTATTGCGTCGAAGTCCCGAAAATGATTCCGCAGGCGCTCGAGGCGTTGGCCGTGTTGCACGAGTCCGGCTGGACGCATCGCGACGTTAAACCGGATAATTTCTTGTACGACGCCGAAGCGGGAATTAAGTTGATCGACTTCGCGCTGGCGAGAGAGATTAAGGGGAATTTTATCGCGAAACTCTTTAAAATCAAGGGCGTTCCGCAGGGCACCGTCAGTTATATGGCGCCGGAGCAGATCAAGGGGTTGCAAGTCGACGGGCGCGCCGACCTGTACAGCTTGGGGTGCACGTTCTTCGAACTCCTTTCGGAACGGGCGACGTACACCGGCAACTCGGTCAACGAATTGTTGCAAAAACACCTTACCGGCGCCGTTCCGTCGATTTTGGCGCGTAATAAGAATATTACGCCGGAATTTGCCGCGATTTTGACGCAGATGATGGCGAAGCGTCCGGACGACCGTCCGAAATCGGCGCGCGACGTGTTGCATCAGGTGCGAACGGTGAAGATTTTCAAGCGTCCGCCGCAGGTCGGCGACAAGGCGCAGTGAGACGGCGGCGTTAAAACCGGCAAAGTCGGTAAAATGCAAAGACGACGATGAAGAAGGAACGCGTTCGAAACGGGGCGCGTTCCTTTTTTTGCGGAAAGTCGTTTTCAAAGCGCGGCGAGCGGAGGCGGCTTTTCTTGAAAAAGAGGGGCGTTTCTAAAGGGGAAGAGGCGAATGCGAAACGGCGGCAAGAAATAAAAAAAGCCGCGAAACGAACTTCGCGGCTTAGCGACGTCGACGGGACTCGAACCCGCAACCACCGGATCGACAGTCCGGGACTCTAACCAATTGAGCTACGACGCCGACTTCGAGAAAAGGCGAAGGATAAAACCTCTTTTCCTCCAATCGACACGAGTATTATAACCGAGATTGCGAACCGCGCAAGGGGCTTTTTTCCATTTTCTTCAAAAATTTTCTCCTTTTCGAAACGCGTCGCGAAAGGGACGCTCCAAACGGCCCGAAATCGCGGGAAATCGCCGTTTTTTGCGAAAAAATCGTTGATTTTCGACGCTCGACGCGTTATAGTAAAGGCGAGAATCAATCGGCGCCGTCGGGGCGTCGGATATTAAATTTTAAGATGGGAAAATTGCGCAAGATAGGAGCGTTGCAAAATGAAAGTCGTCGCTTTTAACGGGAGTCCGCGCGTCGGCGGGAACTGCGAAGCGTTGATCAAGAAAGTTTTCGAGCCGCTGAACGAAGCCGGAATCGAAACGGAGCTAATTCAAATCGGCGGGAAACCGGTTCGCGGGTGCGCCGCTTGCTTGACTTGCCGAACGAAAACGCCCGGTCGCTGCGTTTTTAACGACGATTTCGTCAACGAATGCGCGCAAAAATGCCGGGAAGCGGACGGGATTCTCCTCGCGTCGCCGACTTATTACGCGAACGTCTCGACCGAAACGAAGGCGTTCATCGACCGCGTCGGGTACGTTCTCGGGCCGGAACGGGCGTTGGCTCGCAAGCCGGGCGCCGCGATCGTCTCCGTTCGGCGCGGCGGGGCGACCGCCGTTTTCGACGCGATCAACCGCTTTATGCTCATCAACGGCATGTTCGTCGTCGGCGGCACCTACTGGAATATGGGGTACGGTCGCGACAAGGGCGAAGCGCTCAACGACGAGGAAGGGTTGAAAAATATGCGCGCGCTCGGCGAGAATATGGCTTGGTTCCTGCAAAACCGCCCGCAAAGTTGAACGATTTTAGCTAAACTGCGCAAAGCGCCCGGTTTGAACGGCGTTCGGATTGACTCGAGCGACCAAGTCGCGTTCGGATTAACGCCGGACGGCCAAGTCGGGCGCGTTATCGACGGTTTGACGTTGAAAACAGGTTGAATAGGCGAAATGGGAAAGCGATAAGATGGGCGAAAGATTAACGACGGCGGAAATTTTCGAGCGGTTGCAAAAGCCGACGGTCAAACTCGGGTTTGAGCGGGCGGCGGAGAAACTCCCCTTGGGCGCGAGCAAGTTCGGCGGGAATCCGTCGGCGCCGCGCGATTTCGCTTGGCCGTTTTACCGCGACAAGAGCGACGACGGCGCGGCGGTCGCCCGACCGCTGACGTTCCTGATGCAGCTTAACCTCGAAGAAGTCGCGTTTTACGACGTCGAAAAACGCCTCCCGACGCGCGGCCTCCTCGCCTTTTTTATCGAACGAATCGCGCTCGAAAACGAAGCGTCGGACGCGGTTCGCGTTTTTTACTTCGACGGGCCGGTCGACGAAACGGTCGAGATCGCGCCGCCGCCGGAGTTCGCCGAGTTGGAGAACGACGGCCTTTTCTCTTGGGATTACGGCGCCGAATTTGCGATAACGTTTGAGAAAGGCGTTTCCGTTCCTTGCTCTTGGGATCTCGTCGATTACGGGATCGAGTTGGCCGTCGCCGACGACGAGGACGAAGACGAGGCGTTCGAACGTTACGAGGAGGAGCGCGACGCGTTGACGCAAACTCCGCCCAACGGCGATTTTTCGCAGTTACTCGGAATCGCGCATTGGATCCAATGGACGATGCTGGGCGAGTGCGAGCGCTTGGCCGCCGGGTTGAGTCGGGACGAGTTCGCGGCGCTTCCGGAGGCGGAACGGGCGGCGATCGAGGAAAACGCGCAAAACTGGACGCTCCTTTGCCGACTCGGAAGCGTTTGCGAAGAGGCGACGCAGGGCGACTGCGGCTCGTTTTATTTTTGCGTCCGCGAAGACGACTTAAAACGAGGCGATTTCAGCCGCGTTCGCGTCTTTTTTCAATCGTTTTGACGGGCGCGACGCGGTTGAACGGGCGGCGGGCGGAAGTCGAATCTTCGCCGAACCGCGACCGTCGCGACGTCCGCTGAAATTAAGTCGGTCGCCGACTTTTGCCGTCGTTTGACGGGCGCGGCGTCGGCGTTTTTTTAGGTTTTTTAAGAGGCAAGAAGATGAAAATTTTGAAAAACGTCGCGGCGAGCGTTTTGGCGGCGTGTTTTTCCTTGTGCGGCGCGACGTTCGGTTTCGGCGCCGATTTGAATCAAGCGGAAGCGAAAGAGGAAGCGCAAAACGGAGCGTCGAGCGCGGCGCGTCCGGCGGTGTTGATTTCCGATTTTGAGAACCTCAAAATTCAAGTCGTCGACGAAAAAGCGCAAGTCGAAGGCGCGGCGAAGGCGGAGAACAACGACGGTCTCGTCGGCAAACCTTGGACGGCGACCGGCGACGCGTTCGCGGGGGGCGCGGTCAGCGTCGACGTCCCGGGCGGAATGGGGCGCGTCTTCGGGGCGCAAGGGGCGAAACTCCTCAACTCGTTCGCCCGGTCGAAAGACGATTCGACCGGAACGCTCCTGTCGCCGCCCTTCGTTATCGAGCGGAAAAACCTCGTCTTTTCGATCGGCGGCGGCGCGTTCCCGGGGGAAACCGGCGTCGCGTTGATCGTCGACGGCGAAACGGTCGCGACCGAAACCGGGCTCTTCAACGTTTCTCGCCAAGGGGACGAAGGGCTCCGACGCCGCGTTTGGAACGTCGAAAAGTACGAAGGGAAGTCGGCGCAATTCCTCGTCTTCGACAAGAAAGCGGGGGGCGATTGGGGACATATTAAAGTCGACGCGGTTTATCTAACCGACAAAGTCGACGAGCCGGTCGCGAACGCGCTGACGATTTCGGAAACGGAAAAGCCGTTCGCTTATAACCCGATGATTTTCGGACACTTTGTCGAGCATTTCCATCGCCAAGTTTACGGCGGTATTTTCGAGCCGGGGTCGCCCCTCGCCGACGAAAACGGCTTCCGCAAGGACGTCGTCGCGGCGATGAAGGAAGTCCGCGTTCCGATCGTTCGCTGGCCGGGCGGCTGCTTCGTTTCGGCTTATCATTGGCTCGACGGCGTCGGGCCGGATCGCGAGCCGACTTACGACAAGGCTTGGCACGTCGAAGATTCGAACGCGTTCGGAACGGCGGAGTTCGTCCGCTGGTGCCGCGAAATCGGCGCGGAACCGTTCATTTGCACCAACGCCGGAACCGGAACGCCGGAGGAAATGAGCGATTGGGTCGAATATTGCAACCTGAATATCGGGCGATACGGTCGAATGCGTCAAAAACACGGGTACGCGGAGCCGTTCGGCGTCAAATATTGGAGCGTCGGGAACGAAAACTGGGGCCGACACGAGATGGGCGCGAAAACGGTCGGCGAGTGGGGTCCGTTCGTTCGCGAGTCCGGCAAGCTGATGCTCAACACCGACGCGAACATTAAACTCTTCGCCGCCGCGCTCCCGGACGAAGGTTGGACCCTTCCGCTCCTCAAAGAAGCGGGGTACCTCCTCGATTACGTTTCGATTCACGGCTATTGGGATTTCTTGGCGCACGTCGACAATCCGGCGCCGTATCTCGACTGCATGCTCCGCACCGAGCGACCGGAAAGCGACATTCGCCGCACGATCGACGTCCTGGAACGCGTCGGAATGCGCGGGCGCGTCAAAATCGCCTTCGACGAATGGAACCTCCGCGGCTGGCACCACCCGGGGCACGGGAGCCCGAAAATGGACGTCGCGGCCCGCGATAAGAACGATAAAAACTCGACTTACACGATGGCCGACGCGCTCTTTTCGGCGTGTTTCCTCAACTCCTGCCTGCGGTACGGTCGCGACGTCGAAATCGCCTGCTTTTCGCCGATGATCAACACCCGCGGCGGGCTTTACGTTCATAAAGACGGAATCGTCCGTCGCTCGACCTTTTACGTCTTCAAGATGTATACGAACGAGCTGGAAAAGAACGTCGTCCCGACGCGAATCGACGCCGAACGTTTGGCGCACAAGAATCAAACGACGCCCCTTTGGGACGCCGCGCTGACCTGCGACGACGCGCAAAAGAACTTCGCGCTGGCGGTCGTCAACAAAGACCCGAAGGAAAGCGTCGCGATTTCGGTCGAGGGGCTCCCGGCGTCGGCGGTCGAAGCCGGTAAAATCGACGCGACCGTTTTAAGCGGTTCCTCGCCGGACGATTACAACGACGTCGGGCGCGAAAACAACGTCGTTCCGCGCAAAACGACGCTCGAAATTAAAGACGGGCGCGTTCAAATTCCGGCGTGTTCGCTGTCGATTATCCGCTGGACGGCCGAGTAACGGCGCGTCGGTCGCGGTAATCGTCGACGTAAACCGGGAAAAAGAGCCGCCGAACGGCAAGCGTTTTCGTTTGCCGTTCGGCGCTCGCCGCGTCGGCGGTTGGGGACGTCGGCCGATAAGTCGAGCGGCGCGACGGGGGCGTTCGCGGCGCAAGGAAAAACGAGCGTTTAACAAAACGGAGAAACAACAAATGAAAAAACGGCAAACTGTCCTTAATTTAACGGCGGCGCTCGTCGCGACGGCGCTTTCGACCGCTTCCGCGCTCTCCGTTTCGACGGCGGCGCAAGTCGCGCAAGGGGCGCAAAACGGGGAAAACGGCGAAGCGGCGCAAGTCGCGCAAAATTCGCAACGCGGCGCCGACTTTAACGCCGATTCGGTTCCGGCGGCGTTTTACGTCGCGAAAAACGGGAACGACGCTTGGTCGGGGAAACTCGCGACGCCGAACGACGCCGGGACGGACGGGCCGTTCGCGACGTTGGAACGGGCCCGGGACGCGGTTCGAGCGTTAAAAAAGGAAACGCCGGACGCCGGGCCGCTCGCGGTCGAGGTGAAAGCGGGCGTTTACGAGTTGGCGCGACCGCTCGAATTGACCGCGGAAGACGGCGGCGCGTCGCCGGAACGTCGAATCGTTTGGCGCGCGGCGCCGGGCGAACGCGTCCAACTTTGCGGCGGGCGCTACCTGACCGGGGCGAAAAAGCTCGACGACGCGGCGATTCTCGGGCGCTTGAAGGCGGACGTCCGCGATAAAATCGTCAAAATCGATCTAAAATCGCAAGGAATCGCCGACCTTGGAACCGCCGCCGACGGGCCGGAACTCTTTTTCCAAGGGGAGCCGACCCAAATCGCCCGTTACCCGAACGACGGCTTTATGAAGATTACCGAACTCGTCGCCGAAGGAACGACGCCGGTCGATATTCGCGGAACGAAGGGAATCGTCGAGGGCAAATTCCGCTTCGACGACGAAACGCCGACGCGCTGGGGCGCCGAAAAGGATATTTGGGTCGACGGTTATTGGTTCTGGGACTGGGCGCAGCAGAAACAGAGGGTCGTTTCGCTCGACGCGGCGACGAAAACGGCGACGCTCGCCGAGCCTTGGCATACGTACGGTTACCGCGCCGGGCAATGGTTTTACGCGTTCAACGTCTTGGCGGAACTCGACGCGCCGGGCGAATATTATATCGACCGCGAAACCGGCGTCCTCTATTTTTACCCGGGGAACGAGAATTGGGGCGACGGCGATTTCCTTCTGACGGGAACGAAGGCGGTCGTTACCGGGGGCGGCGTCGCGAACTTGACCCTTCGCGGGTTCGAAATTCTCGGCTCGCGCGGCGACGGGATAACGTTCGGCGGCGCGACGGCGCTTTCGGTCGAGAACTGCGATATTTCGAACGTCGGCGGAACCGGGATTTACCTCGCGGGTTATCGCTGCTCGGTGAGCGGCTGCGAACTTTGGAACCTCGGGCGCGCCGGGATTATCGTCGACGGCGGCGACCGCAAGACGCTCTCTCCCGGGGAAAACCGCGTCGTCGAAAATTACGTCCGCGATTACGCTCGGATTCAACGGGTGTACGCGCCGGGAATCACGACGAACGGCGTCGGCAACTATATAGCGCATAATCTCGTCGAAAACGCCCCGCATATGGGGATGGGGTTCGGCGGGAACGAACATCTTATCGAGTTCAACGAAATCGCGAACGTTTGTTACGAGTCGAACGACGCAGGCGCGATTTACACCGGGCGAAACTGGACGATGCGCGGCAACGTGTTGCGTCATAACTACTTGCACGACATAACCGGCTTCGAGAACCGTGGTTGCGTCGGGATGTATCTCGACGATATGTTCTCGTCGGCGGAGATGAGCGGGAACCTGTTCGTCAACGTTACCCGAGCGGCGTTCATCGGGGGCGGGCGCGACTCAAAGATCGTCGACAACGTTTTCATCGACTGCCGACCGGCGCTTCACGTCGACGCGCGGGCGCTCGGCTGGTGCGCCGATCACGCCGACGGTTGGATTAAGGAGGCGCAAGAGAAGGGGACGATTTCCGGAATCGAGTTCGACGAGCCGCCCTATTCGACGCGCTATCCGGAGCTTGCGTCGATCTTCGACGAAGGGAAGACGCCGAAAGCGCCGGAGGGGAACGTCGTCGCCGGAAACATTTGCGTCGGCGGGACTTGGGACGTCAACCGAGAAGGCCAATGGCAAGGCGCAACCGTCGAGGAGAAGGCGCGCCCCTACCTGAAAATGGAGCGAAATTACGTCGGCGCCGACCCAGGTTTCGTCGACGCGGCGGCGGGCGATTACCGACTCCGCGACGATTCGCCGCTCCTGAAAGACGGATTCAAGTCGCTTCCGATCGAGAAAATGGGACTCCAAACGGAGCGAATGAAGGCGAAAGCCGCGAAACGCCGAGCGCGTCAAAAGTAAACCGGAACGCGCCGAGCGCCGTCGACCGACGTTAACCCGGCGTTTTAGGCAAGGCGCGCAAGTTGGGGGTTTAACGTTAAAAACGCAAGTCGGGCGTTTTAGTTAAGACGTGCAAATCGGATGTTTGACGCAAGAGGCGCAAGTCGGGCGGCGTTCGACGCGTCGCCCGG
>JAFTUJ010000595.1 GCA_017466305.1 Thermoguttaceae bacterium | reverse complement strand
CGCCGCAAACAACGCAAACAACGCAAACAACGCAAACAACGCAAACAACGCAAACAACGCAAACAACGCAAACAACGCAAACAACGCAAACAACCGAAATCGCCGTTGTCGCCGTCCCTCCGCGACCGGTTTCCCCGCCGTTCGATATTTGCGGCGCGGGCGACGCGACGAACGCCGGTTTCGTTTTTGCGAAATCGCTCGGTTTTTCGCTCGTCGAATCGGCGTTTTTAGCGGGCGTCGTCTCGTCGATCACGATCAAGCAAATCGGCGTTACCGGAACCGCGACGGTCGAGCAAATTGTCGCCGCGTTGACGGAGTGAAGCGTTAGCCGACGCGCCGACTTTGCCGTCCCAATCTCCCCAACTTTCCCAGCCTCCCCAACTTCGCCGTTTATCGTTTTACGCCTCCCCTTTTTCCTTCGCGTTTGGGAGTTTTCGCCATGTCGTCGCCGAAAAAATTATCGCCGCCGGAAATTGTCGCGCGTCAGTTGGAAGATTTTTACGAACTGCGACGCCAAATCGTTAAAATCCTCACGCCGCTCAACTCTTACGCGGAGCCGTCCGCCGCCGAGTATCGCGAACTACTCGACGCGCTCCAAGAAAACCTCGGCGAAATGGAGGACGCGGCGCGCCAACTTCATCAATTTTATCGAGACGCGGAAGATCGTTTGGAGCGAGTCTTGAAGGCGAGCAGTTCGGTTTGGACGCGTCCGACGGGTCTAAAACCGGCCAAAATCCCCCAATTTACCCCGATTGCCAATCGCCCGACCGCGCCCGGCGGCGGCAAAACGCGAATCGTTTCTTTCATTAATCTAAAGGGCGGCGTCGGCAAAACGACGTTGACGGCGAACCTCGTCGCGGCGTTCGCGTCCGGCAATTTTCGCGACCTCGACGGTCGAGCGAACCGCCCGGCCCGCGTTCTCGTCGTCGACCTCGACTTTCAAGGAACGCTCTCGCAACGTTGCGCCGAACCGCTCGTTCTGCAAGGCGCTTACCAAAAAGGCTTAACGGCGACGAAACTTCTCGACACGCGCGCCGAAGCCAAGGTCGCGTTCGACGAACTAACCGTTCCGTTCCTCGGTCTCCCGAACGCCCGCTTAATCCCCGCCGACGAATCGCTCGACGACAAGGACGTTCGCCGCCTCAACGAGTTGGCGAGCCGCCGCCTCGAAACGCGTTTTTATCACCGCATTTGGTTCCACAAACCGGAAATTTTCGAAAAATACGACTTTATTTTCTTCGACTGCCCGCCTCGTTTGACCGCGTCGTCCGTTGGCGCGCTCGTCGCGTCCGACAGCGTCTTTATGCCGACCGCGCCGGAGTCGTTCGACGTCAACGCCGTTAACCGAACGATGAACTGGCTCGGAAAAACGCGCAAAAATCTAAACCTTTCCGTTCAATTCGGCGGCGCGATTCTCAACAGAACCAACAACGAAAAGGGCTTGACGCCGCTCGAAGAAAAAAATAAAAATCGCATTAAGTTGACCTGCGACGACTATCGCTCGTTTTTCGAAGAATCGCGCGAAGCGTCCGCTCGCTCCGCCGTTCTCGACGCCTTTGTTCCGCGTCGTTCCGGCGCCAATTACATCAACGGAACCGACGGCGGCGCGTTGCCGGGCGCAACCCTCCCCTGTTTTCACCGTCTCGCGACCGAAATTTACCGGAGAATTTGCCAATGAAAGAAGAAAAATCGCCGTTGTTGCAAGCCTTTCAAGCCTTGACTCCGGTTTTGAACGCCGCCGCGCAAAAAGAGTTGAAAGCGCTCGAAGAACTGTTGGCGACCTTTCAAGCGCCGTCGATCTCGGAACTCAAAACGGAACTCCTTAAATTTAAAAAGACGCTTCAAAAAGAACGTCAAAAACTCGGCAAAACGCCGGAAGGTTTCGTTGCTCGCGTCGTCGACTTCCAAAACGGCGTCGTTCCCGAAATCGGCGAACCGGACGCGGTCGAAACGCTCGTCGCCGACTTCGGCAAGGCGTCCGGCCCGCTCGTTAAAGCGGTCGCGAAAAAGTTTGATATCGCGTTGGTCGACAAAAACGACGTCGAGGCGTTCGAACGTTGGCTCAAAACCGGCGTCAAACCGCCGACCGTCGAAGAACGTCTTCAAGCGGAAATCGCGCCGGAAATCCAAGCGGCCGTCGAACTTCGCGACCAAACCCGCCGCGAGCTGGCGCCCGAAACGATCGACCAAATAATGCTTGTCGCGGAACGAGTTAAAACGGCGCATAAAGTTCCCGGCCTTACCCTCTTTATGCGCGGCGTCGACGTCGTTCCAACGGCCAAAACGGCGGCGGCCCTTATTAAAGAATTGCGCAACTTTTTAGAGGATTACGCGCTTAACCGATTTAAAGCGACGCAAATCCGCGAATCGGGCGAAAATTAAAAATCGCGCCGACTTCCCAACTTTATTCCCCGTTCCCCCATTCCCCTTATTTACCCCAACTTCCCGCGTTATGTCCCTATTTTCCCGCGACCGCCTTGAAATTTTCCCCCGTGCCCGCCGCGTCAACAAGCTCGAT
>JAFTUJ010000594.1 GCA_017466305.1 Thermoguttaceae bacterium | reverse complement strand
TTCCAACTCTTTCGCGGGTTTCTTGATGGTTTTAGTTTTAATATATTTATTATTATTTATTTCTTCTAAAGGCGACGCGACCGGTTTGCGCGACCCCGACTCCGGCTTCGCCAACCGCGATCGATCGCGCTCAATCGCAAATCGATTCGGCGTTTCGACGCAATTTTCAGTCGCTTCGACGGCGAACGGCGACGCGGCGCAAGTCGCAAACTCCGGCGTTTGAACGCGTTCCAGCTCAACGCAACGAAACGGCGTCAATCGCGATCGATCGCGAATCGATTCGACCGTTTCCAACGCGGCGGCGGTTTCCGTTTCCGTTTCCGAAACGGCGGCGGAATCGGAAGTCGCGCGAAGTTGGGCGAGCGCGTCGCGACCAACGGGAGCGGAAGACGAGTTCGAGCGGAAGCTCGGGCCCGGCGCGGCGCGATCGCCGACGAACGACTCGACGCCTTTTCCGAACGCCGCGTCGAAAAGGGGCGTCGCCGGTTCCGGTTTTTCGGCCTCCGCCGCGAACGGCGCCGGACGGTAAACGTAAAGGTCGAAGCGGCCTCGTTCCCGTCGCGGCGCGACGTCCAAAATTCCGAGTTTCTTCAACTCGTCGACGCGTTTGCGCACCTGCGACTCCGTCAACTTGACGCCGGAACGCTCGGCGAGGTCGCGCAAGGTCGCGAAATCGACGTCGGCCAACTTCCCGGGCTCCCGTCCGAGCGTCGCCCAAAAGACCGCGAAAAGCGCCTCTTTGTTTCCCGTTCGCAAAAAGAGCGGAATCAGTTCGTCCATCGTTTGGTCTCCTTGTCTCTTGTTCCGGCGATTTGTTCGACCCGTTCGAGCAGGTTTCGACAAAAATCGGCGTATTTGTTCGGCGCGAGGCGGGCTTCTATCTCCGCGAGAAGCGTCGCGAACTCTCGGGCTTTGCGTTTCGTTTGCGCGTTCATTGAACCGCCTCCGTCGACTCGTTCGCGTCGTCTTCGGCGAAGCTCACGAACACGCGGAGTTTCTTGTCAAAGCCGGGCCAATCGCGAGCGCTTTCTCGTTCGCGGTCGCGCAAGCGTTCGAGCCGTCCCCGCGCGAGCGCGGCGATCCCGCACAAAATCGCGCGGCGTTCGTAATCCGCGGCGTCCTTCGCGTCGACGACGTTAAGCGCCGTTCGACACAACTCGGCCAACGACTCGAAATTGCGGCGATACTCTTGTTCGAGAAGCGGTTCGCAACGGCGACGGCGCGCGGGTTTGGTTGTTTTCGTTTCGGGGTTAGCGGTTTGGGTCGACATGGCCGGGTCTCCTAAATTCGACCGCCCGGGTTTGGATTCAACTTCGGAAAGGGCAACAAAAACGCCCGCGACGACGTCGCGAACTTACGCAAGAACGCGGCGCCGCCCCGGGCGGTCGAAAAATTTGGACGGACTCCGTCGCTCTTGACGGTATCCAGTATAATACCAAGTCGGGATAACGTCAATATATTTTAATCCCGTTTTGGTATTATTTCTTAAAAATTTTACGGAAGCAAGTCCTTGGGCCGTTTGAGTCGATACGCTTCGGCGATCTTCGGAAATTGCTCCAAGTTCGGTTGCCGGTCGCCGGTTTCCCAACGCGACACGGTGTTCTGCGAAACGCCGATCGATTCCGCGGCTTCCGCTTGCGACAGGTTGGCCTTCTCGCGCAACTCGCGAAGTCGAGCGGCGAAGCGTCCGGAGTACGTTTCCATATTGGGTTCCTTGCGAGCGGGCGTCATGACGGCGAAGAATCTCCTTTCCTTTGTTGAAGTTGAATCCACCGTCCATTATAACGTCCTTTTTTCCAAAAAAGTAGTAGCAATTTTCCGCTAACGCCCAAAACGCTCCCGCTCAACGAATAACGCCGAAAACTTTAAGCGTCCTAGGCAGGAAGTTTACTTGCCTTCTTGTTTCAACCTCTGTTTCCCAATAATTAACGCGGACGCGGCGAGCGTCTTGGTCGCCGAAAAAACCGCGAACACGAAATTTCTCGCAAATCGCATGTTCGACGCTCCCGACAACCTCGAACGCCTCGACATAATACGGCGCGACGTAGGCCTCCGTATCAACGACAAAAACAAGCGCCGACGCGACTCGCGGTCTTCCAGCGCAAACCCGCGCCGAAACGATAATCTCTTTAACTTGCGTTTGTTTCATCGTTATTGGTTCGCCTCGTCGGTCGACGCAAGCCGGTAAGACCGCAACGAACCGGTTATCTTCTCCGGCGGCAACAAACATATCTTTCGCTGTTCTCCGGTATCTTTGTCAATGACTTTGACGGCGGCGTTGATAAATCCGGCGCAAGTCTCAACATTGTCGATGAAAATCCAAGCGCTATCGGGAATCTCCAACTTTCCGCCGTCGCGCATCCGAATCGTCGCGGCGCGGTCGGTAATCTCGATTTCGTACTTCTTGCCCTGAAACAGTTGAGGTATAAAATCTTGTCCCATCTTGCTTGCCTTCGTTCGTTTCGAACTCTAAAGTTCGTTTCGCGCTTCTTGCTCCTCCCCGGCGATCAGCAGAACCGCCGCGTCTTCGACCGGTTCGCCGGAGTCGCGGTCGAGCCGAACGTCGGCGACGGCGAACTTGCGCCCGTCCGGAAGTCGAATCGCGACGGGACGGTCGACGTTGTAAACGGCGAGCGCGCGTCGCAAGTCGTCGAGATCGACGAAGGGGCCGTAACGCCGGCGACATATCGTCAACGCGCGTTCGGCGAGCGCGCCGTCGTCGGAACCCTCGACACGACGCAAGATAACGCTCGTTCCGTCGCGCCGCCTACTCCCGCAACACGCGAACGCCTCGCAGGGGAACAGCGTTTCTTCTTCGTTGGCGCCGTTGAGCGCGCACGAAGCGCACCCGATCGCCGCTTCGACGACGAAGAGCGACGCGTCGTTCTCTTCGAAGCGAACGAGCCGACCGACCGGCAAGTCGATTTTATTAACGCCGTCCTCGGCATTATAGACGGTCAACGTCGTTTTTTCGTTCTTGTCGTTTCGATTCATCGTCGTCGCGCCTCCGTTCGCGCTTTGCTACTCGTCCTCCGCTCCGCCGCGTCCTCCAAGACCAGGACGCGATCAATCGTCGTCAACGCGGCGAGGCGTTCGTTCGGCGTCAGGGCCGGATTTGTCAAAGCGCAGTCGCGCAACGCGTTAAGCCGAGCGTCGAACGCGTCGAGCCGGGCCGTTAGTTCGCGATAGTCGTTCATTTGCGTCGTTTCCGTTTGCGTTCGTTTGTTCGTTTATTCGCCGAGACGGCCCGACCGCCGGAGCGTTCCGCGCTAACGTCCCGCCCCGACGACCGGTTTAACCGCCTGAATTAGGAGACCGCCGCCCCGAAAACGCCGCGACGAGAGTTTTGCCGTCGCGACGTTTAAGGAGCGAGACACGTCGGCCGCGCTTATCCGCTCCGCGTGCGAGGGAGCGTCCGTTTCCGGTTTGATTTGCGAGTCGGCGGCGGCGCAAACGCCCGAGGTAAGCCCGGCGGACGCCGGTCGGGCTAAGTCGATTGTTTTAAGTTATTCCGCGTCGTTGAGCGAACGCGTCGCGACCAACGGGAGC
>JAFTUJ010000593.1 GCA_017466305.1 Thermoguttaceae bacterium | reverse complement strand
TTGACGTTATTATTTCTTCAATTATCGATTTTTGTTTCCGGATTAAGCGTTTTTAACGCGAACGTCGCGGCGCAAGAAGCCGAGTCGACGGCGGATCCGTTGGCGGCGCCTCCGATTTTGCGTCCGGTTCCGGAAAAATATTCGGACGCGAACCGACGTTGGCAAGGGATTCCGAGTCTCGAAGTTTCGCGCGACGGCGGCGTTTGGGTCTGTTGGTATTCCGGGGGCGGCGGCGAGTGCGGCGAAAATTTCGTCTTGCTGGCGCATAGCGGCGACGGCGGCGAAACTTGGTCGCAACCGATTTTCGCGATCGACCCGCCCGGGAACGTTCGCGCGTTCGACCCGGCGATCTGGAGCGACCCGAACGGCAAACTTTGGCTCTTTTGGGCGCAAGGCGAAGAGTCGAAATTTAATCCGTCGATTTGGGACGGTCGCGTCGGCGTTTGGGCGGTAACGACGGAGAACCCGGAGGCCGGCGTCGACGCCGTTTGGAGCGAGCCGCGCCGCCTTTCGAACGGGATCATGATGGGGAAACCCCTCGTCGACTCCAAGAAACGTCGGCTCTTCCCGGTCGCGATTTGGCGGTTCGACTCGAAATATAAAATCGACGAAAAGCTCCGCGGCGCGGCGGTTTACGTCTCGACCGACGGCGGCGAAACGCTCGACTTTTACGGTCGGGCCGAGGTTCCGCGCGACGTCTCGATTTTCGACGAACACAATCTCGTCGAGAAAAAAGACGGAACGCTTTGGCTCCTGAACCGAACGACGTACGGGATCGGCGAATCGTTTTCGACCGACGGCGGCGCGACGTGGACGCCGGTCGTTCCGTCGAAATTGAAACATACGTCGTCGCGATTTTTCGTTCGCCGTTTGAAATCCGGCGCGCTTTTGTTGGTGAAAAACGGCCCGATCGACGCCGACGTCGGGCGGTCGCGAATGACGGCGTTTCTCTCGACCGACGACGGCGCGACGTGGAGCGGCGGTCTCGTTTTGGACGAGCGGAACAACGTTTCTTACCCGGACGGCGGTCAAACGGAGGACGGGACGATTTTCGTTACATACGACTTCGACCGTTACGGCGAACGCGAAATTTACGTCGCGCGCTTTACCGAAGCGGACGTTGCGGCGGGCAAAATCGTTTCAGACGTCGGGCGTTTGAAGATTTTGGTCAACAAAGCGACCGGCGCGAAGTGAAAGCGGCGCGTTGAAACGTTGATTTGGGCGGTTGGCGCGATTTGGGTAATTCTGTCGACCGCTTTTTGGAAATTGGGGAATTTAGGCGTTTTGAGCGTTTTGGGCGGTTTTGTCGACCGTTCGGAAAGCTGAAATGTTAAATTGGGCGTCTTAGGCGGTCGGCGTAATTTTGTCGGTCGTCGGATAGCCGAAATGTTAAATTGGGCGTCTTAGGCGGTCGGCGTAATTTTGTCGACCAAATTGGAAGAACGAAAAAAGGCGAACGAGGAGCGACGTTGGAATTAACGCAGTTTCACCCGAGTTATTTTCAAGATTTCCGATACGTTTATCCGGTGGTGAGCCGCCGCGCGAACGGCGTTTCGATCGGCGTCAATTTGAGCCCGTCGAAGCGGTGTAATTTCCGTTGCGTTTATTGCCAAGTCGACCGTTCGCAGCGAACCCTTGACGCGGCGGTCGACGTCGCCTTGATGCGTCGCGAGTTGGAAGCGGTCGCGAAAACGACGGTTTCCGGCGACTTATTCCGTTGCGAACGCTTTGTTCAAACGCCGGAAAATAAACGAGTTTTGCGCGACTTTGCGTTCAGCGGCGACGGCGAGCCGACGTTGGCGCCGGAGTTCGGCGCGGCGGTCGACGCGATGATCGACGTCCGGAAAACGCTTTCGCTCGACGACGTCAAGTTGACGCTCATCACCAACGCGACGACGCTCGCCGAGCCTCGCGTCGCGGACGCGCTCGACCGTTTGGCGGCGAACAACGGCGAAATTTGGGCGAAACTCGACGGCGGCGACGAGGCGCGAGTCAAGACGATCGACCGAACCGCCGTTCCGTTCGAGCGGATTTTGCAAAATATCGCGTTCGCGTCGAGGCGTTGGAGCGTCAAAATTCAAACCGCCGCGCTTTCTTGGGACGGCGCCGCGCCGACCGACGCCGAAATCGAACGGTATTGCGACCGGGTGAAGGAAATCGTCGACGGCGGCGGAAACGTTTGCGGCGTCCAACTTTACACCGTCGCCCGCGTTCCGTCCGAACCGCGAGCGGTCGCGCTCGACGACGCGAAAATGGACGCGTTGGCGGCGACGATTCGCGAAAAAACGGGACTGCCGGTCGACGTTTTTTACTCGAAATAATTGCCTACTTAACGTATTTTAACTAGGTTAACAAAATAAACGATTCCGTCGAGCGAACGGGAGATCGCGCCGCGTTCGCCCGACGTTTGTTTTTGCGTTGAGGTATTAAGTTGGGCGGTTTGGGTAAAGTTTAAGGCGCGTTTTTCGGTTTTTTTTCTCTTTTTTTTCTAAAAACGACCAAAAAACGCAATTTTTTTCTTGCAATCCGCGTCTTATTCGCATAAGATTCTTATGTCGAGGCGAGAAGGTTTCAAAATCGCTCGTTTCGAACTTGTCCTTAGGCGAAGCGTCGATAACGCGCGAATCGCTTTCGGATTCCCGTTTTGGGTTGCGCAATTTTTGGGTTTTTGTCGCTTGAAACGATAAAAGTTTGATTTTCGCGCCAAGAAAAACGCGTTTTTTTCCGCCGGCCGTATTTTTTTCGGCGTTCGGGCCAGTTTTCAGTGAAAACAACCGACTAACGCAGCGGACAAAACGACGCGTTAAAATATCGAAAGACGGGGAACGACGACGAGAGCGCGACGTTTCGAAAATCTTGATCCCGGTCCCCCTCCGTTAGGGGGTATGAAGGAGAGATGAAAGATGCAAATTCAAGTTCAAGCGCGACATGGTTCTTTGGCGGACGCCACTCGCCAAAAGATTGCCGATAAAGTGGAGAAGCTGGGGCGTTTCATCGAACGCGTTTCGAGCATCGACGTGATGGTCGACCTCGAAAAAGCCGATCAGCCCGTCGTCGAAGTCGTCGTTGCGACGGAACTGAAGAAGGATTTTCGCGCCGATTACTCTTCCGGCGATCTCTGGGGATGTCTCGATCAAACGATCGATAAGATTGAACAACAAATGCGCAAGTTTAAGGAAAAAATGACGGATCACCGTTGAACTTTTTCAACGACGCTTCAAACGCGCGAAACGGGCGAAGCGTCGAAAACGAGAAAATAAAACGGATAAAGAAAATAGGAAAGATTGCGAAACGGCGAAATTCGTTTTGACGCGTCGTCTTTAACGCGACGCGTCGGATTCGCCGTCGTCGTTTGCGTTAAACAGGAAGCGCGCCCTCGACGATCGTTTGGCCTTTGCGCGAAACATTGCGTCGGCGGCGCGTCTTTTTTCCGCGTCGGACGTCCTAAAACGGAAGAGTTTGAAGGGGCTTCTTGAATTTTCTTGACGTTTCTTTCCAACGAAACCGGTCGAAGCGCTATACAAACTTGGAAATTCCGTTAAAATGGACTTCGGCGCCTAAAATTTCGGCGGACGATTTTCGCGATTTCAACGTTTCGTCGATTTGGAAAGCGCGACGGAATTAAACGGACGGCGCCGCAGAAAAACAATTAACCCGAACCGCGTTGCTTCCCCTTGCTGATTTAGGAGTATTTTGGATGAAATTTTCCGATTTTATTCTCGTCGATTCGATCATTACCGGCCTCAAAGCGACGACGAAGGAAGGCGTCGTTCGCGAGATGGTGCAATCCCTGCAACAAGCCGGCGGAATCCCCGAAGCGGAATACGAAGGAATCGTCAACGCCATTATGCGGCGCGAAGAGTTGGGCTCGACCGGTATCGGGCGCGGCATCGCCGTTCCGCACACCAAACACATTAGCGTCGATCGTCTCGTCGGAACCGTCGCTATTAGCTCCGAAGGCGTCGATTTCGAATCTCTCGACTGCGAAAAAGTCAACCTCTTCTTCCTTCTCGTTTCTCCTCCCGACCGTCCGGGCGAACACCTTCGCGCTCTCGAGCACATCACCCGTCAACTCAAAGACGACGGCTTCTGCCGTTTCCTCCAACAATCGCGCGATCGCGACGATATTTTGAACCTGTTGGAAGAAGCCGACGCCAACGTTTACGGCAAATAGTTCGACGACGTTGTTTTTGCGGGATTTCCCTCTTCGAGTTCCAACGCGAACGCGTTGAGGCGAGTCCCGAAAACGTTTTTAACGACGTTCGACGTCAACGCGCGCTCTGTTGAACGCGTCGCGCGTCGACTTTTCGGCGTAAAACGGCGGCGACCGGGCGGCGCGTCGCAAACGCGCGTCGCGGCTCCGTCGAGACGACGCAACGAAAGCGATAAAATAGGAGAGAACGCGAACGAATGATTCTTTCTAAGGAATTGACCGTTAAAAACAAAGCCGGTTTTCATGTGCG
>JAFTUJ010000592.1 GCA_017466305.1 Thermoguttaceae bacterium | reverse complement strand
GCGCAGTACGAAGGACTTAAAGACGGCGAAAAAACGAAAATGCTCGCGATTACGTTCCGGGCGCCGGACTTGATGTACAAGCTGGCGAGCGATTTAAAGCGAATCGGCGCGACGTTGCAACTTGTCGACGACGAAAAAGACGCGATGCGCGGATACGTCAAATTGCCGCGCGATCTGTTCGATCGGAACGGAAACCCTTGCGTCGACGAACTTTTGGAGTTCGCGTTGAAAGTCTTCGACCTCCGAAACGACGCCGACGACGAAGCGCGAAAAAACGCCGAAACGACGCGGCGCGAACTCGCCGGAAACGCCGGGAACGCCGGAGCGAAAACGCCGCCGAAACCGCCGAAAAATCCGCTCGGCGCCGCGATTCGCCGACTCCGCGAAGAAGGTAAAAACTCCGATCGTAAAAAGATGTAACCCTTTGAAAGACAACGTTAAGTAAGAAAGCGAGACCGAACGAATGAAACTGGAAACGCTCGAAAGTATGAAGTTGCGCCGGAGCGTCCGCGCGTACAAACCGGAGCAAATTACCGACGCCGAACTCGACGCCGTTTTGGAAGCGGGCGTTTACGCGGCGTCCGGTCGCAACATGCAGGCGACGAAGCTGGTCGTCGTGCAAGACGCGGAAACTCGGGCTTTACTGTCGAAAATCAACGCGGAATACCTCGGCGTTACGTCCGACCCGTTTTACGGCGCGCCGACTTACGTCGCGGTTTTTGGCGGGAAACACATTCGCCCGACTTACGTCGAGGACGGTTCGCTCGTTTTGGGGAACCTGATGCTCGGCGCTTACGCGGTCGGGCTCGGCTCCTGCTGGATTCACCGCGCGAAAGAAACGTTCGAAGACGAGCGCGGCAAAGAGCTGATGCGCAAGTGGGGCGTCGAGGAGGGTTACGTCGGCGTCGGTTTCTGCGCGCTCGGGTACGCCGCCGACCCGCTTCCGGCGCCGCCGCCTCGCAAGGAAGGGAACGTTATCCGCGTTTAATGTAAAGCGTTAAACGGCGCAAGTTAAAGCGTTTGGATGCGGAAGGAAAAACGCCGCGACGTCGGGGAAAACGTCGCGGCGTTTTTATTGAAGTCGGCGTTTAACCGTCGACTTGACGCTCGGTTGCGTCGACCGGCGAACCGTCGGCGATCAGCCGATGACCGGCGCGACGAAGGTGCGAGCGGCCAATTCGCGGTCGAGCGTCAACATCGCGCCGCCGTCGTTTTGCGCGAGCGTCATGTCGCCGAGAATTTGGTCGGCGGTCGATTCTTCCTCGACTTGCTCGTTGACGTACCAGTTGAGGAATTGCGACGCGGCGAAGTCTTTTTCTTCGAGCGCGAGCGCGGCCAAGTTGTTAATCAGAGACGTAACGTGCGCTTCGTGTTCGCAGGTGTGTTGGAACATCGCGACGGCGTTCGGCCATTCGGTTTGCGGCGCTTCGATCGCTTCGAGAACGACGCGACCGCCGCGGTCTTGCAGGTAGTTCAGGAAGCCGGTCGCGTGCGCGACTTCCTCTTGGTATTGGACGTTGAACCAGTTGGCGACGCCCTTCAAACGGAGCGCGTCCGCTTGGCAGGACATCGCGAGATAAAGGTAAGCGGAGTAAAATTCCGCGTTGATTTGCTTGTTGATAGCCGCTTCCATTTTCGGCGAAATCGACATCGTAAAACCTCCAAAACAAGGGGTTGCGCGTTTTCGTTGAAAAGCGACGGCGCAAAACGGTCGAGCGTCGCCGCGTCTTTTCTAATAATATAACAGACGGCGCGGCGGCGTCAAGATTCGGCGCGAAATCGGGAAAATTTTCGCGAGGAAGTCGAGTGAAAGTGAACGAAAAATGAAAATTGTGAATAAAAACGAAAAAACGCCGCTTCCAACCGAGGGAAACGGCGTTTAAGCCGAACGTTTAAACGGAACGAGAACGGGTCGAAGCGACCGCGTTCCCGTCCGAGGCGAGCGTTAAGACAAAAGCGTTAAACGCTTGTCTTGACTAATGTTCGCCCGCGTCCTTGATGACGAACGCCGCTTTCATCCGAGCGACTTCGCGCGCCAACCCGGCCAACTCGACGCTGCGCAAGACTTCGTCGAAGTTTTTATACGCCGACGGCGCTTCGTCTTTCGGGTAAACCTCTTGGTTCGTCAAAACGTCGGCCGCGGCAAGTTCCGCTTCGACGGCGCTTTGGTCGAGTTGTTCTTGCGCTTCGGCGCGGCTGAGCGCGCGTCCGGCGCCGTGGTTAATGCTGTAACAGCTCGCTTTAGCGCCGTCGAGCGCGACCATAACGGACGACCCTTGCGTCGGGTTCCCCGGGAGCAAAATCGGGCGCCCGGTTTTCGCGAACGGCGTGTCTTGGAGCGCGGGATGGTTCGCCGGATAGGCTCGCGTCGCCGCCTTGCGGTGAACGTAAGTCGGTTGGTCGTCGATGATTTCGCGACGCGCGACGTTGTGGCTAATGTGGTAAACGAGCCGCCCGTCGACGCCGGGGATCGTTTCCTGGAACGCTTCCAAAATCAACGCGTTGATCAGGAGGTGGTTCAGCGTCGAGAAGTTGGCGCCGAGCGTCATGTCGTCGAGGTAATCGTTCGCTTCCGGCGTTCCGAGCGGCGCGTAAACGAGCCGACGGTCGCCGCCGGGGAACGGAATCGCCCAACGGTCGAAAATCGCTTGCAACTTCGCGAATTGCGCGTTCGCCAGCGACGCTCCGAAGCCGCGCGAGCCGCAGTGCGAGAGGAACGCGACGTTCCCGTCGAGGAGCCCGAACGTTTCCGCGACTTCCGGCGACTTCTTGTCTTCCTCCGACAGCGAAACGACTTCGCATTCGGCAAAGTGGTTGCCGCCGCCGTAACTCCCGAGTTGAAGGAGTTTGCCGGGGAACTTTTTGACGACGTCGCGTTTGACGACGTCGAGTCGCTTGGCGAGGGAGTCGAGCGTTCCGTCCGAACCGACGCGAACGGCGTCTTCGAGGCGATCGATCCAAGCGCGCGGGACGCCGAATTCGTCGCAGATTTCCGGCGTCGCTCCTTCGACGAGCGCGCGTTCGATCGTTTTCTGCGACAATTTGCGACCCTGCGGCGCTTGGCGCGAGCCGAGTCCGGTCGGAATGCGGCGTTCGATCGCGTCGATGAGCGCGCGTCG
>JAFTUJ010000591.1 GCA_017466305.1 Thermoguttaceae bacterium | reverse complement strand
GTTGCGAAAATAAGGAACGAACTTCGATGAGCGAAACGACGCCGCGCGCCGCCGGGCTCGACATTCTTTACCGTCCGATCGCGTCCGAGATGGAGGCGACGACCGCGCGTTTGAAGGAGCGTTTATTCGGGCTCGACCCGGCGTTTTCCGAGTATCTCGACCATTCGTTTCGGCTCGGCGGGAAGCGGCTGCGTCCGGCGTTGACGTTGCTTTGCGGGAAGGCGGCGGGAGCGGTCGACCGTCGGCATTACCTTTGCGCGGCGGCGCTTGAAATGATTCACACCGGGTCGCTCGTTCACGACGACATTTTGGACGGCGCGCGTTTCCGCCGACGTTTGGAGACGGTGAACGCTCGTTGGGATTCGCAGCGGGCGGTGCTGGTCGGCGACTTGCTGATCACTCGGGCGTTCGACCTGATTTGCGAATGCGAAGATTTAGAGCTTTTCCGCAAAACGTCGGCGTGTTGCCGCGCGACGGTCGAGGGCGAGCTGCTGCAAGTCGACTCGATCGGGAATTTTGCGCTGACGACGGCGGACTATCGCAAGATCGTCGGCGGGAAGACGGCGGCGCTGCTCGAATGCGCGACGCATATGGGCGCGTACTTGGGCGGGGCGCGCGGCGAGGCGTTGGCGGCGTTCGAGCGGTTCGGGGCGGCGCTCGGAATCGCGTTCCAAATCGTCGACGATATTCTCGACTTGGTTGGCGACGAAGCGAAGACCGGCAAAACGCTCGGGACGGACTTGGTCAACAAAAAGGAGACGCTTCCGCTGATTCTTTACCTGCAAAACGCGTCGGAGTCGGAGCGAAAGGCGACGTTAAGTCGCTTGGAAGCGGACGTTTCGCTCGACGAACGTTCGGAGTTCGCGGCGATGCTGACGGAATCCGGCGCGGTCGACGCGGCCCGCGCGGAGGCGGACGCGTTGGTCGACGAAGCGCTCTCCATCGTCGCAAACCTGCGAGAGAACGGCGAAAAAACGGCGCTTTCCGAAGAGTCGGCGCAAGCGTTCGACGCGCTGGAAGCGCTGGCGCGTTTCGTCGTGAAGCGGGATAAATAGTGGGGCGCGTAAAGCGCGGCTTGCGATTAAGAAAGGAACGGCGATGAGCGAAAAAAATCAAAACGACGAACGGCGCGACGAGGCGAAAAAAGAATCGCAAACGCCGACGGACTCGACGCTCGAGCGGCTCGTCGAAGCGTTGACGAAAATCGACGCGACCCTTAACCGCTTGAACGAACGACTTGAAACGCTCGAGCGACGCGTCGACGACGGGCAAACGGCGAAGAAAAACAAAGCTTGGCGGAACTTGCGCGAATTAGACGAAGACGATTTCGACGCGCCGTCCGATTGGAGCGATTATCCCGACGCTTATAAAAAAGGTTTCGCCGACGTCGACGATGGCGAAAATTGCGACGACTCCGCCGATTGGGAAGACGTTTACGATTGCGCCGCCGACGTCGACGAATTTTCCAACGTCGCCGAAAAAGACGATCGCGTCGCGGATCATTGGAACGATTGGGACGACGAGCCTTATCGAGAATGGGCGAAACGATGTGGGCGATCGCGCGTCGGAACTGGAAATTCGAAAGCGCGTCGTTTCGACGATTACGGACCGAAAATCGGAGAACGCGACGACGAATGGGTTTCGCCCAACGAACTAAAAGCCGCCGAAACCGCCGAGAAAAAGACGTTGGAACCCGGAACGTATCGCGTCGGAACCGATTTGGAACCTGGGCGTTATCTCGCGAAACCGCTCGCCGGAAGCGCCGTCGTTCGCGTCGAGTGTTCTCAATGGCGCGGCGTTTATACGTTGAAGCGCGACGAGGAAACGCCGGAAAAGAAAAAAACGAGAAAGTTCGATATCGCCGTTAAATTGATCGACGACGCGACGTTGCGAACAGTCGAGCCGATCGAAGTTATTTATCTCGGCCCGATCGAGCCGTCGACGAATCAAATGTTGAACGACCTCTAAAACTCGACCGATTCGCGTCGACGATTAACGGCGCTTGCTTAGGTCGATTAGCGTCGGATGGTAACGCTTCGACGAAAGAAAATAAGCGCCGAACAAAGCGAGAAAAACTAGCGACAAGCGATAAATCGGAATTGACAAAGGAGTGAAACGATGCAACAAGCGCCTGAATTTAAGACTTTACGAACGGAGATCGCCGGGGTTTCGGTCGCGCGGCTCGCTCGCGAGTTCGGCGGGACGCCCCTTTTCGTTTACGACGCGGCGTCGATTAAACGGCGCGTCGCCGATTTGACGTCGCTCGGCGTTTTCGACGTCGTTCGGTACGCGCAAAAGGCTTGCTCGAACGTCGCGATTTTGAAGACGATACGCGCTTGCGGCGCCGCGGTCGACGCGGTGAGCGCCGCCGAAATCCGTCGAGCGTTGGTCGCCGGATTCGAACCGAAAGAAATCGCGTACACCGCCGACGTCTTCGACGCCGACGCGCTCGAATTGGTCGTCGGCGACGCGTTCGGTTGCGTCGTCAACTGCGGTTCGCCCGATATGATCGCGCAACTCGGCGCCGCGTTGGGCGAGCGGGCGCAAGGCTTTAAGTTGACGATTCGCGTCAATCCCGGCTTCGGACACGGGCACAGCGCGAAGACGAACACCGGCGGCGACCTCTCGAAACACGGCGTTTGGTTCGAGCAAATCGGCGAGTGCGTCGCGACGGCGGCGCGCTTCGGAATGACGATCAACGGCTTGCACCTGCACATCGGTTCCGGGAGCGATTTCGAACACTTGGCGCAGGTCGCGGGCGCGGCGGAGCGGTTCGCGACGGAGCTTGGCGCGACGCTCGAGTCGGTCAGTTGCGGCGGCGGCCTCCCGATTCCTTACCGGAGCGGCGAGGAATACGTAGACGAGAACGAATACGCCGCGCTTTGGGCGAAAACGAAAGCGGCGCTCGAAACGAAATTCGGACGTAAAATCGAGCTGGAAATCGAGCCGGGACGCTACTTAGTCGCGGAGAGCGGTTATTTGGTCGCGCAAATCCGAGCGGTCAAAAAGCAGGCGGAAAACGTTTTTTACTTAGTCGACGCCGGTTTCACGCACTTGGCCCGGCCGACCCTTTACGGGAGCTATCACCCGATTTCGGTCGCGTTCGCCGACGCCGAGAACGCTTCGAACGACGGCGCCGAGGAAGACGCGATCGTCGGCGGTCCGCTTTGCGAGTCGGGCGACGTTTTCACGCAGGAGGAAGGCGGATACGTCGTCAAGCGGCGCTTGCCGAAGGCGAACGTCGGCGACTTCTTAATCCTTGAAGTCGCGGGCGCTTACGGCGCGGCGATGAGTTCGAATTACAACTCGAAATTCTTGGCGCCGGAAGTCTTGATCGAAAACGGCGAGCCGCGTTTGATTCGCCGCAAACAAACGTTCGAACACTTGATCGCGAACGAAATTTTCTAAAACGCGATCGAAGGCGCGAGCCGCGAGCGTTAACCGGCGAAAACGAAAAGCGTCGACCGTTAAGGTCGGCGTTTTTGGCGGTTGCGTCGGCGGAACGGAGGAACGAGCGGCGGAGGAACGGCGGCGGAGGAACGGCGGAGCGAGCGAAACAGAGCGAAGTCGCGGGAAAAGGCGACGCGTCTTCGCTTTTAGGCGCGTCGGGGCCCAAACGTCGAATTTGCGCGCAAAATTTACTTGACACGACGTTTTTCTTGCTTTATAATGTAAAAACGGCGGCGCGGCGCGACGTGGGTTCGCGTAAAAAAATCGCGCTCGCGGCGAAATGGGAATCCGAGGCGCAAGCGGAGACTGACGGTGGATTTTTATTATTATGACGGCGGCGAACGGAAGGGGCCGATCGGAACGACGCAGCTGAAGACGCTCGCGGCGTTGGGAAAAATTTTGCGGGAAACCGAACTGGAACTTGAAGACGGAAGGCGAATTCAAGCGCGTCAGGTGAAGGGCTTGACGTTTAAAGGGGAAACGCCGACGGAAAGCGACGCGAGCGGCGATATTTACGGCGTCGCGGTTCCGCCCCCTTCGCCCGTTCCTCCGTTCCCGCCCGTCGGGGGCGACGCTCCGAACGCGGGTTATCCGTTCCCGCCCGCCGGGGGCGACGCTCCGAACGCGGGTTACCCGTTCCCGCCCGCCGGGGGCGACGCTCCGAACGCGGGTTACCCGTTCCCGC
>JAFTUJ010000590.1 GCA_017466305.1 Thermoguttaceae bacterium | reverse complement strand
TTCAACCTCCGCGTGCGTCTGCCAACGCCAACGGCGGCTCGGGCGACGCTTCTCTTCGCGAACGCCGTAACGCGGCGCGACTTTGAAACCAAACGCCTCTTTAATCCGTTCGAAAATCGTTTTGTTGAGAACGTATTCGACTTCAATGATCTCGTACGGCTTTTCCGCTTCAAGATAAAGTTTTCGTACTGAAATCTTGGGGCCAAATTCGCCTCCGCAGACGCTGCACGGCGCCTCGTGTTTCGGCGCGCGCACGGCGTGTCCGCATTTTTTGCAGATGTATCGGTATTCCCAAGGCCCGTAACCGTAACGCTTTTCTTTCATCGCGCTTTTTTCCCGTTTTCGACTCGTTTATTCTCGAAACGACCGTTTCCGACGTTCGCGGTCGAGACGCGAAGCGGACGGGAGCGTTTCTTGCAATTCCAACGCCGATTTTCTTCTATTATACCGAAAGCGCCGCCGTTTGTCGAGTCCTTGCGCCCCGCCTTTGTCGAGAAAAAAAGTTGTTCTGCGTTTTGCGCGCAAAAAAACGTTTTTTTTTCGCTTTTTTAACAGAAAACGGCGGTATATTCGTTATAATCGGAACTTGGGGCGTTTTTTTTTATCGTTCGTTTTATCGACGACCGCAATTTTTGAGCGGGCGTCGGGGGCGCTCTACCGTCTCTTGAAAAAAGCGTTATAATAACGACGGCGGGCGTCGCGTCGGGCGAGCGCGCGTCGAGAATCGGACGAACGGCGAGAATCGGAAAGGAAGAAAATGAGCGAAACGTCGACGGAAAAAGGAACGGTCGAAGCGAAAACGACCGCGAAGAAACGGAGCGCGGCGCAAGAGGAGTTCGACGTCGACTTGCGCAATCCTAAGTTGGCCGGCTTGTTGGCTTGGCTCGTTCCGGGGCTCGGGCATTGGTACCAAGGTCGGCGGGCGAAGGCGATTATTTACGCGGCGGCGATTTGGCCGATTTTGCTCGCCGGGCTTTGGATGGGGTCGTATTGGGAAGCGACGCCGAACGCCGACTCGCCGCGACGGCTTTTGGTCGCCCGCAACGTTTATTGGTCTTGGCGGCCGGGGGACAAACGGTTGTATTTTGTTCCGCAGGCGGCGGTCGGCGTCGTCGCGATTCCGGCGTATTGGCAAGCGAAAAATTTGAGCGACGGCGACGGCGGCGTCCTCTCGACGGCGTTCGCGCCGCCGCGTCTGCCCGCCGAAAGTTCGACGCGTCCGAAACAGCCGAGTTCCGCCGAAATCGCCGCGAACCTCCATTCTTGGCTCGACGCCGGAACGATTTTCACCGTCGTCGCCGGACTCTTGAACCTCTTGGCGATTTTCGACGCGGCGGGGGGCCCGGTCAAAACGACCGAGGAAGAAGAGGAAGACGACGAAAAGAAAAAGGACGCGAACGAAGGAGACGACGCGAACTGAGCGTTGAAAACGAAAAAAACGTTGAAGAGGCTGCAATCGGCAAAGGCGTCGAAAGCGGCAAAAGCGTCGAAAGCGGTAAAAGCGGTAAAGACGTTGAAACCGGCAAAGTTGGCAAAAGCGTTGAAGGCGGCGAAGGCGGCAAAAGCGGCGAAGACGTTGAAACCGGCAAAAACGTTGAAGACGGCGGCGGAAGCGGCGCGACCGCGTCGGAGCCGTTCGAGGGAACGATTCAATTTCGCGTCCGATACGCCGAAACCGACCAAATGGGCGTCGTCTATCACGGGAACTATTTTACCTATTTTGAAATGGGGCGGACCGAGTTGCTCCGCGAAGCGACCGGCGTCAGTTACCGCGACGTCGAGGAGAGCGCGACGAAAATGGTCGTCGTCAAGGCGGAATGCAACTTCATGAAGCCGGCGAAATACGACGACTTGCTGACGCTCAAAACGCGCGTTCTGCGGACGACGCGGGCGAGCCTCGAACACGAGTACCGCCTCTTCCGCGACGGCGAGTTGTTGGCGGTCGGGAAGACGAAGTTGGCGACCGTCGACAATTCCGGCAAAATCGTTCCGGTTCCGGATTGGATTAAAAACTTGGCGCGCCCGCGTTCGGGGGAAGCGGCGACGAAGTAGCGCGGCGGAGAATTTCGGCGGCGAAAATGAAATTTTAACGTTTTAAGGCGTTTAAAGAAAAGTTTCGCGCTCCCAAACGACGATTATTAGCCTAAAAATAGATTGTCGATTTTCGGCAAACGACGTTTAAATAAGGGGCTAAAAGGGGCGGCAAGTGAGCGAAACGTTTTTTATTACCGGCTCGACCGGGTTTGTCGGCGGACGATTGGCGGAGCGATTGACCGAAGCGGGCGGGCGCGTCCGCTGTTTGGCGCGACCGACGTCGAATCGGCGGCGGTTGGAAGCGCTCGGCGTCGAGTTTGTCGACGGCGATTTGAACGACCGCGCGGCGTTGCGTCGCGGCGTCGAAGGCGCGGACGTCGTTTTTCATTTAGCCGGGTTGACGCGGGAGCGGCGGCGCGGCGAGTTCGACGCGGTCAACCGAATCGGAACGGCGAACGTCGCCGAGATTTGCGCCGACGTCGGGAAGGCGAGCGGCAAAGCGCCGACGTTGGTCGCCGTTTCGTCGTTGGCCGCCGCGGGTTCCGCGCCGAAAAGCGGAAAGAGCGAGCGAGCGGAGGGAAAAAAAGCGGAGGACGCCGCGTTCGACGGGCGCCGTTTGAAGCGCGAAACGGACGTTCCGAACCCGATTTCCGCGTACGGGCGGAGCAAGTTGGCCGGAGAACGCGAGCTGCT
>JAFTUJ010000065.1 GCA_017466305.1 Thermoguttaceae bacterium | reverse complement strand
TTCCGGAAGCGTCGCGATTCCGATTTGAGCGGTCGCGTTCTCGCAACCGACGCGCGGGTATTTGAACGAAACCATCGTCGGATACGACGCAAGTCGTTCTTTCAGAATCTTTTGCGCATTCCCTTCTTTCGCGTTTTTCGACGCGGCGTCGCCGTCGGTTTGCGCCGGTTTCGCGGCGTCGTCGTCGAGCGTTCGGAAGTCGCCGTCGACTTGCACGACGCGGGCCGCCCCGGAAACGCCGGAAAGTCCTACGCCGTCGAGCATTACGAACGCCGGTTCGCGCGACGAGTCGAGCCGCCAAAACGCGATTTTTTTGCCGTCCGGCGACCAACGGAAACCGTCGCGGCAGTCGAATTCCTCTTCGTAAACCCAGTCGAACGTTCCGTTGATAATATCGGCGCTCCCGTCGAAGGTAACGCGGCGAATCTTTCCGGTCAAAATTTCTTCGACGTAAATATCGTTTTTACAAACATATCCGACGCGCGTTCCGTCCGGCGAAATCTTCGCGAATTGGAGCGTCGACGGCGCCGCGAAATCCCCGCCGAGCTTGCGCAGGACGTCGTTTTTCCGGTCGAGAATCCAATAATCGCCGCGCGTGTTGCGTCGCCAAACGCGCTTCGAGTTCGTATAAATCAGGACGAGATTCGCGTCGTCCGAAAGCGCGTAATCCTCGACGTTCAACGGTTTTGCGCCTTCGATCGGTTTGTTCGACTCGGCGTCGCGCGGAATCAATTCCGACGCTTTTACGATCGGCGTCGACGTCCCGTCGCTCGGCGAAACGAGGACGACGTCGCGCCCGCCGCAAGGTTCGTTCGACGCGACGCGGCGCACAAACGCGGCGCCGGTCGGGGCCCATTTCGCGTCGACGCCCCGTTCGCCGAACTCGCCGGACACGAAAATTCGCTCCATCGTCAGGAGCGGTCGAGCGACGGTCTCGGCCCCGTTTTCGCTCTTCGCAACCTCTTGCGCCGCAACGGTTCGCGTTATCGTCGTTCGAGTAAAATCGCACGCGAAAACGCTCGCGCTCAACGCCGCCGCGACGATAAAACGCCCTCCGACGACGCCTTGTAATCGCCGTCTTTTCTTTTCTCGCAACGCGCTCATTGTTCTCCTTTTTTCTTCAAAAATAAGGTCGAAAAAATTGAAAAAAATCTTCAATTGGTTACTCGTTTTTCCAACGTTGACGCCGCGTCGTTTCCGGCGTTTCTATCCAACGCTAAAATGTTTCGATATCGCGAAATACGTACACGCCGCCGTTTTCTCCGGCTAAGCGGCGAAACGTCTTTTTTCTCGGCTGCGAACCGCGTCCGAATTCGACGACGCAAATTTGCTTCACATTGTAACGCCGTCGCGCCGTTTGAATCGCTTCGAGCGCCGCTTCGCTAAGTTCTTCGTCCGCGTCGGTTAGGAAGAAAACGACGTCCGGCTTCAGCCTCAACGCGTTTTCGAGCGCAAGTTCCTGACGCGTCCCGCCGTCCGCCGCGACCGAACGAAAATATCGGACAATTCGCGCTTTATTTTCAAAATTGACGTCGATTAGCGAGTCGGCGTTTTCAAAAATTTCGACGTCGTGATTGAAAATCGCGACTTGAAACTTCGTCGCGCCCTTTTTCGGGTCGAGCGATTCGACGCTCGCGACCGCCTCGTCGAGCGCGCGCCGCATCGGAGCGCCGCCGTTCCAGCTCATACTTTCGCTACGGTCGATCACGTACAGGAAGCGGCGTCCGGAACCGCTCGTTCCGGCGAATCCGACGCGCTGTCCTTCGCCGCGTCCGGCGCCGACGGTTCCGGCGGACGTCGCGCTTCCGTTCGTCGCGGCGCCGTTCCAGTCTAAAGCGGACGTTTCGGCGTTTTGCGCTCCGACGCCAATACGCGAGTCGGCGGGAAGCAACGCTTCCGAAACGGCCGTCAATTCTTCCGCTTGCGTTTTCTCGGTCGTTTGCGGAGCGTCGGTCGCGGTCGCTTCGGGCGCGACTTCGGCGTTTTCCTCGCCGCCGGCGTCCTCGACGGAATCGGTAAAGACGATTCCCACCTCGTCCGTCCGCCGCTCGCCGCCAAAACCGCCGTCTTGCGCTTCCCGACTAATCGCTACAATCAGCAAAATCAGCCCCAACGCGTGCAACGTCAAAGAGCCGCACCAGGAGCCGAGCAGCGAAACGACCGCGTCGCGGCGACGCTTCGTTTGCGTTTTTTTTGCTTCGTCGGCTTTATTTTCGCGCATTTTTTTCCTCGTTCCGGTTGAAAATCGCGTTTTTCGGAGCCGCGCCGATTGTCGCGCCCCGTTTTTTCGGTTATAATAAAGATCGAATGAAAAGTCGACCGAAGGAGCCCGCGACGCCGCCGCGAAAAGCTCCCGTCAATAATTATATATGAAATTCGGAGAATTACCAGAATGCGCATCGCAAAATATCCGCATCCGATCCTTTCCTATCGCAGCAAGCCGCTCCGCAAGATCGACCAAGGCCTCCGCGACATTGTCGCCGAGATGTTCGAGCTGATGTACGAGTTCAAAGGCGTCGGGCTCGCCGCGAACCAAGTCGAGTTGCCTTACCAGCTCGTCGTCCTTAATCAGTCGGGCGACCCGGATATTAAAGAAGAGGAATACGTCCTTATCAACCCGACGATTCGCAAGCGCAAGGGCCGCCAATACGGCGACGAAGGCTGTCTCAGCTTCCCCGAACTTTACGTTCCGGTCGAACGCGCCGACGAGGTCGAGTTCCAAGCGATCGACCTGCAAGGTCAACTGCAAACCTACCGCTGGAAAGGGTTTCAAGCGCGCATCGTTCAGCACGAGACCGACCACCTGAACGGGCGTTGCTTCGTCGATCAAGCGTCGCCGGCGGCGCAACTCGAAGCTCGAGCCGCGCTCGACGAAATGCGGGCGTTTTACGAACGAGAATACGAACGCGGTTTCGAGCCGACGCCGGAAGAATTCGCCGCCTCCGTCGCCCGTTGGGAAGCGGAACGCGCCTGATCCCCGCCCCGACTCGCCGCCGACGCGCGCCCAATTTTCAAACATTTACCCGTTTTAGAACGTTTTATCCAATAAACGTCTCGCTCGCGGAGGGGAATTGTCGACGCTTTCTCCCGTCGACGCCCGCTCCGCGCCGCGATTTTTCCCCTATTTTACCTATTTTCGGTTCTTTTCCGCTTTCAGGAGCGTTCCTATGCCGGCACGAAACGTCTATATCGCGCTAGCCGTTATTATCGTCTCAATTTTCATCGCGCTTAAAACGTCGATGAAAGAGCAGGTTTTCCGCGGCGTCGCCTCGCAACTCGAAAAGACCGCGCTTTACGACGCCCCGCCGGAACGGCTTTTTGAAGGCGCGCTCGCCGGAATGACCGACGCGCTCGGCGACGATTATACGACGTTTATCCCGCCGGAAGAAAAAAACGAATATATGCGCGAAATTCAAGGGCAGTTCGCGGGCGTCGGGCTCGGCCATTTCATCAAAGACGGCGAAAGCGGCGAATTTTACTTCGTTCCGTTGCGCGGCGCGCCCGCCGCCGAAGCCGGGTTGAAGTTCGGCGACCGAATCGTCGAAGTCGACGGAAAAAGCGTTAAAGACATGTCGCTTTTCAAAT
>JAFTUJ010000589.1 GCA_017466305.1 Thermoguttaceae bacterium | reverse complement strand
GGATTCCGGAACAGCTCCGCGACGCCGCGCCCGCCCAACGCGCGTTCGTCGGCGTTGATCGCGTCCGGCAAGCCGTCGCTCATCATCGCGACCGCGTCGCCCGGCGCCAACCGGTAAACGGTCTCCTCGTAAGTCGCGTCCGGAACGATTCCAAGCGGGAACCCGTTGCGCCCTTCGCCGATAAACTCGACCGTTCCGTCCGTTTTGGCGACGATCGGATAAAGATGCCCGGCGTTGTAAACGCGGAGCGTTCCGCTTTCCGGCTCAAGAATCGCCAAAACGAACGTAACGAAGCGGTCGCCCCAACGATTCTCCGAGTAAACGCGGTTCAACCGCTCCATAACGGCGGCGCAGTTTTTTTCAAGGAGCAGCCCGTACCGCGCCTCCGACGAAAGCTTCGCCATCAGGAGCGACGCCGAAATTCCCTTGCCGGAAACGTCGCCCAACAGGATCGCGAGCCTGCCGTCCGGAAGCGGAACATAGTCGAAATAGTCGCCGCCGACGAACTTCGCCGGGCAATAATAGTCGTAAAAGTCGTAATTCGCGACCTTCGGCAACTCGACCGGCAAAAAGCCGCGTTGCACTTGCGTCGCAAACTCCATTTCGCGCCGCTCCATTTTCTCGCGCATCCGAGCGTCGCGGTAACTTTGGTTCTCCATATAGACGGCGATTTGGTTCGCGACGGCGACGAGAAGTTTCAGTTCGTCCTGTTCGAATCGGCGACCGTTGCGGCGCGCGTCGATCTGGATGACGCCGAGAATTTCGTTCGTCGCGACGTCGCAAATCGGCGCCGCCATCACCGAGCAAATATGGGAACGAACGATGCTTTCCGACGAATCGAAACGCGAATCTTCGAACGCCGCGTCCGAAACGATCGCCGAGCGCGTCGCGACGACGTGTTTGACGATCGCCCGACTGACGCGGAACGGCTCGTCGCTCTCTTCGTCGCGCCGTTTATAATGAACGAGTTTCAAAACGGGCCGCTTCGCCGTCGACTCTTTTGCGTCCGGCGCCAAAACGCAAGCGGAGTCCGCGCTTGGGAAGAGGCGCAAAATATTCGTCAAAAAGCGCGGAGTCAGGTCGGAAATATCGTCGGCCTTCCCCAAAATCCGCGCGAAATCGAGCAAAACGCGCACCCGCTCCTCCAAGAGCCGAATTTCGCGCTCGTATTCGCAAGCCGTTCGACCGCGCGAAACGCCGTCGTCGCAAAACGACGACGAAGAATTTACCGTCAGTTGCGACGTAATTTGCGGGCGATCCTGTTCGCCGTCGCGCCAACAAAGCGAGTCCGCCCGCGCTCCTTCGGCAAACGCCGTCGCTCGTCGGGCGTTCGGCGAATCGGAGTAAAAAACGAGCGTCGCGTCGCCGATTTGAAGCGAATCGCGCGAGTAAATCCGCGTCGGCTCCGCGATTTTGGCGCCGTTGACCCAAACGCCGTTGCGGCTGTGCAAATCCTCGACGTAAACGCCGTCGCCGCGTCGCGTCAGCCGAGCGTGTTCGCGACTAACGGCGTTGTTGTTCAAAACGACGTCGCAGTAAGGATGCCGTCCGACGACGGTCGAATCGGAACGAATCCAGTGCGTCGTCGGCGTCGGCGACGACGGAAGTTTAACGAGCAGACGGTCCATTTTCTCCCCCTAACGCTTCCTTAAAAACGACGCGCTTTCCCAACGTCGCGCCGCTTTCCTTTAGTATGTCGTTTTTTCGGAAAAAGGCAAACTCGCCGAGGAATTTTCTTCCGTTTGAATCTCGTCCGGATATACGACGTCGATCATATAAAGGCCCCAAGGCGGCGCGGTCGGCCCGGCGTTGCGGCGGTCGGCTTCCTCGACGATTTGCCGCATTTTCTCGGGTTTCTCGAACCCTTGATGACGCGTCGCGAACCAAAAGAGCGTCCCGACGATCGAACGCACCATATTGTACAGGAATCCGTTCGCCTCGACTTCAACCGAAATCAGCGACGGCGGCCCAAACGGCGCTCTCGGAACGCCGCTTAAATTTTCCCAATCGCTCAGCCCGTTCGACGCGGCGCTTTTCGCTTTCGGAAAAACGAACGAATCGGAAACGGAACGGCGCTCGACGCGAACGTCGTAAACGGTGCGAACGGTCGTTTTGCGCGGCGAGCCCTGCGTCTGAAACGCGGCGAAGTCGAACGTGCCGACGAGAAACTTCGCCGCGTCGAGCGCCGCCGCGTCGTCGAACGCTTCGCGGAGGTTCCAAACGTTGCGCCGCCAAAACGGAAACGCCGGGCGCGCGTCGCTCAACAGATAGCGGTACCGTTTTCGAACGACGTCGCGAATCGGGTGAAAATCTTCGGCGACGTCGGTCGAACGCCAAATTCGAACGTCCGGCGGCAAAAACGCGTTGATCGCTCGCGTCAGCGTTTCGCAAGGAAGCGTCGACTCGGTCGAAAACGCCGCGACTTGATAAAGCGCGTGAACGCCGGCGTCGGTTCGCCCGCTTCCAAGAACCTCGACGTCGGCGCCGACGACGCGACGAATCGCCTTTTCCAATTCTTCCTGAATCGTTCGAACGTTCGGCTGCTTCTTTTGAATTTGCCAACCGGCGTAGTCGCCGCCGTCGTAACAGAGTTCGAGTTTGACGCGACGCATCGCGAAATGTCTCCAAGAGGGATAAAAATCGGGTTCTCCGACCGCGCTTTTTTGAAAAACGCGTCGGAAAACCCGAGTAAAAAACGTCGTCGTCCAAGACGCGACGACGCGTTGAAAGCCCGATTATTCGGCCGCTTTACCGCCGAAACTTTCGTGGCAAGTCGTGTTGCACGTCGCTTCAACCGTTTTCATCGCGTCGAGCGCTTCGGCGAAATCGCCTTTTCCGGCGACGGTCGCGTTCGCTTTTTCGTTAAAATCGTTCGCGGCGGCGGCCAAACGTTCGCAATATTCGCGCCAAAGTTCGTCTTGTTCCGGCGCGAGCGTTTCGTCGACGTTTTCGCGGCACGCGAGCGCGATCGCAACCAAAACGGTCGAGTTGTCGATCACTTTCTTCGCGTTGCCGCGACGCAAAAACGTTTTTTCGTTGCGTCCGAGGCGTTTCATTTCGGTCGTCAGCGCCGGCACCGCGTTTTTCATCAGCGGACGGAGCGCGACGACTTTTTGATTCCAACGGAGCGCGTCGGTCGAAGCTTTGCTCGTTCGCGCCGCTTCGATCGCTTTCATCGCCGCTTGCGCCTCTTCGAGGTTCTTCGCGGACGCGGCGGCCTTCGCGGCTTCAAGGAGCGCCGGGGCGGCGGCCTTCGCCGGCGAATCTTCCGTCGACATGCCGAGCGCGAGCGCGACGGCGGCCAAAGCGTTCGCGTCGCGATAAAGCCCGACGGAGCCGTCTTCGAAACTCGGAATCAGCTCAAGGTCTTCGACGTCGCGCTTGAGCTTGGCGATCGTCGCGTCGAGCGCGCTTTCCAAGTCGGCGATCGACGGAAGGCGCGGCGCGACTTCGGCGGAGTACCCGGAATACCGCTCATAAAAAAAAACGCGGCGACCGTATTTTCCGGGGCCGGAGCCGGTTCTTCAGCCGGGGCCGGAGCCGGTTCTTCGGCCGAGGCCGGTTCTTCAGCCGGGGCCGGGGCCGGAGCCGGTTCGGCGGCTTTCGCTTCGGCGGCTTTGCGAGCGGCGTCGGCTTCGGCGGCTTTCGCTTCGGCGGCTTTGCGAGCGGCGTCGGCTTCGGCGGCTTTCGCTTCGGCGGCTTT
>JAFTUJ010000588.1 GCA_017466305.1 Thermoguttaceae bacterium | reverse complement strand
GATACAATAAAAGCGTCCAACAACCTTTTAGTCTCGCGGAGCCTTCGCTATGTCCGTCAATCCCTGCGACCTCGTTTTTTTCGACGTCGAAACCCCGAACGTTAACAACGATAGAATTTGCTCTTTTGCGCTCGTCTTCGGCGACGGTTCCGAGCCGTTTTACACGCTCGTCAATCCGGAAGTCGATTTCGACGCGCTTTCCGTCAGGGTTCACGGAATCGAGTGGAACGACGTCGCCGACGCGCCGACCTTCGCGCAAATTTGGCCGACGATCCGCGACGTTTTTTGTTCGAAAATCGTTGTCGGACACAACGTCGGTTTCGACTTAAACGTCCTCGCCAAGACGCTTCAGGCCTACGGTTTTGCGCTTCCGCCAATTTGTTGCGTCGACACGCTCGCCGCCGCTCGCGCCGCGTTTCCCGAATTTTCGTCTCATAAACTAAACGATCTTTGCGACGCGTTCGGGTTTGAACTCGAGCATCACAACGCCCTTTCCGACGCCGTCGCGACGGCGAACGTCTTCGACGTAATTCCGGAAGACGCTTGCCGTCTCCGCGATTTCTGTTTTGTCGAACCGGCGGCGAGCGTGTCGACGCAAGAAATCGTTCGCGCGACAAACGAGCTTGTCGGCTTCGTTCACGGTATTTTATGCGACCAAGTCGTCAACGCCGAAGAGCTGGACGCGTTGAAACGTTGGGCCGCCGATCACGAACGTTTTCGCGCTTCGAAACATTTCGCCGGCGTCTTCGAAGCGGTCGACGCGCTCGTCGATAGGGTAGAAGCGACCGGCGGAGCGTTTGAGGACGTCGCGCCGGAAGTCGACGCTTTTTTTGACGAAATCGATTCGTTAAACGTCCGTTCGCGATTCTCTCTTGAAACGCTGTTTCTTCAACGCATCGGCGGATTTATCAAGGGAATCGCCGCCGACCGCGTTTTGAATCGCCTCGAGCTTGAATGTTTCGCCGAACTTTTAGACGAGCTAGAACCTTCGGAACGTCCGGCGTTTTTTGCGACGTTCGAAGATTTGACGCAAGCGGCGTTAAACGGCTCGGAGGAAGCGCAAGCTCTCTTAATGCAAGAATTCCGAAAATGTCTTTGCCCGTGCGAAGCGGAGGAATCCAACGACTCGCCGGAAATTGTCTTTAAAGGTTCGTTGTTCGTTTTAACGGGCGAATTTTGCGGCGGCAAAGGCCCGCTTCGAGCGCAAATCGAAGAACTTGGCGGCGTCGTTCGCGACAGCGTTACCAAAAAGACCTCTTTTGTCGTGGTTGGTTCTCCTAGTCCTAGTTGGGGTTCGGAGTTTGGCGGCACAAAAATTAAAACCGCACAAAAATACCAAGCGCAAGGAATTTCGATTACGATTATTAAAGAAGCAACGTTGCGCGAGGCGTTGAAGCGTTGAATTGTCGCCGCGCGGTTCGGTCGACGCTCCGCAAAAAAAACGGCGAGAACGTTCCCCGCTCTCGCCGTCTTGCGTCGTTGTCCTACTTGCGTTCGGGCTTGGCCGACGTCGAGGGCGAACCCGTTTTCATCCAGCCGACCGCTCCGGCGACGCCAAACGCGGCGACCGCGGCCCACTCGCGTCCGCAAAACGCGCAATAACATCCGGCGGCAATCCCCAAAACACTGATCGCCGTCGCTAAAGACAAGCCGTTGGCGGTCAAACCCTGCTCGCGCCGATTTTCGGCGATCGTCGCGTCGAGCGCTTTTTCTCGCAACGTCTGCTCTTTTTGAGCCATCTCCACAAGGACGTCCAAAATTTCCGGCGAAATTTGCGCGTATCGCTCCAGCATCTCCGGCGGAGGAAGCGGCCCCGAAAACTCGCGCGCAACGCACAAGAGTTCTTTTTGCCCGGTCGCCGAGTCGGTTCGGAGCATACGCCCGTCTTCGCGAACGTCCGGAACGGTCGCCTTATCTTTCTTTTTCGCGGTCATAACGCTTCATCGCTCCGTTTAAGTAATCGCCGACGTTGCGCCAATACCCGCCCAAACGGCGCGCGTCTTCGCGATAACCGTCTTGCGTCGGCGGAAACGGTTTGAGTCGCGACGCCGAACCTAGGTTTAAGTAAGACGCGCCGGAGCCAAGCGCCGCTTCGCCGCGTCGAAAGCCTTTAAGCCATTCTTGCATCGGTTCGCCTTTCGTTTAAAAGTTTGCCGAGACTTGCTAACGTCTCGCTTTTCGATACGCGTCTTGCGCATACTTCCACGCCGTTATTTTATCCTATAGAGAGCCGCTTGCCTAGCCGGTCAGTTAAAAATCGGAATTATTTCTTGCGAAAAATCGCCGTTATTTTCCATTTTTGGACGTTTTTGTCCAAAACGTTTTTACGTTTTTTGGCTTTTGCCTCGAAAACCGTCTTTACGTTTTTCTTAAATATGCTATACTAAGTTTGCGAGGCAGGAAACTTGCAACTTAAATAAATCGTTTGACAATTCAACTTCCGCAATCGAAAGGGCGCGCGATGGGTATCCGAGAATTGAGAGAAGACGACGCGGCGACGGGAGTCGAGCGTCGGTATTTCGACGCGAAGGACGAGACGTTCGTTCGCGCCGTCTTCGCCGGAGCCGACCTCGAAACCGCCGAGCGAATCGCGTCGGAGACGGCGGCCAAGTCGACGGCGAAACGGGGCGGCGCTCGACCGGGCGCGGGTCGCAAACCGACCGGGCGCAAGAACGCCG
>JAFTUJ010000587.1 GCA_017466305.1 Thermoguttaceae bacterium | reverse complement strand
GGAGCGCGCCTTGGTCCAAGCGGCAAAAGACGCCGAGAAGCTGGCGAACCTCCGCGACCTTTTCCGCCGGGAGGTAAATCGTCGGCGGCTCCATCTTCATCATTCGACGGCGAGCGACGTAAGCCGGAAGCGCCAAAATATGATCCATATGGGTATGCGACACGAAGTAGCGCGGCGTTCCCATAAACTCCCAAGGCTGCCAACCGAGGTCGAACCCGAGCTTGAACTCCGGAACGCGCCAAAACGTCTTGACCGGAGCGCGCGAAAACCCTTCGACGGTAAAGAGTTCGCACTTGATTTGACGGTACGAAGCGCGTTCCGCGTAATTGTCGAGCGCCGGGTTAAATTTCGGTTTTTTAGGCGATTCGGGCATGTTGGGGGCTTCTTTCGGTCGACGCGTCGCCGGGGAGGCGCGTTCGTTCGTTTCGCGTCGGGTCGGGGCGACTCCGAAAGAACGCGAAACGAACCGACCTTCATTTTACCCGATTTTTCATTTTTCGAAAGGGGGGGGCAAGGCGCCGCGCGTTCGAAAACGGTTCTTCGACGGAAACGAAAACGCCCGACGTCGGCGAACGAGCGCGGCGTCGGGCGTCGGGGAGAAGGGCGAGGAATCGGGGCGTCGGCGAACGAACGGGCGCTCGAACGTCGTCCTTGAGCGTTCGCGTCGCGGGGCGTCGCCGACGGGGTTCGTCGCTCGCGGTTTGATTATTTGATTGTCGGCTTGGAAATCAAGCGAGAACCAAACGACCGTCGAGCATATCCGGGAGGAATTGGCGAACCGCTTCCTCGATCTCCTCTTGCGAGTAACGGATGCTAAAGTGGCCGGCGATAATCTTTTTGTTCTTGAACTTATCGCGACGGAGGGCGTAGTCGCCGACGCTCAAATGGCCGCTTTTATAGCTTTGCGTTTCGTCTTCGACCGGGCCGTCGAGCCGCGTCATCTCGGCGACGAGAACGTCGGCTTCGTACATCGCCGGGTTTTCGTCGAGCCCTTGCGGCGAGCTGTCGCCCAAGTAAGCGAAGCGCGGAACGCGGGTTTCGGCGGTAATCTCGACGCCGGAGGCGCGCAGGTCGCGAATTTCCGGCCCGCTCAACTCGGCGTACTCCGGCTTCAGCTTGTTGCGCCGTTCCCAAACGACGTACCCAACCGACGGAACCGAGTGGTAAGTCTTGCAAACGCTAACGATAAGTTCGCGCGAAATTTCGATCTCGTCGCCCGGTTTGACGCCGACCAACTCGCATTCGAGCGGACTGCCGTTGACTTCGGCCATCGCGTCGATCGCGCGCCGAACGCTTTCGACTTTTTCCTCCGGGAGGTAAAGGGTCGGGCGTTCCATATCCATCATCATGCGGCGCGCCAAGTAAGCCGGGAGCGCCAAAATATGGTCTAAGTGCGTATGCGTCAGGAAGTAGCGCGGGACGCCCATGAACTCCCAAGGCTGCCAACCGAGGTCGAAGCCGAGTTTAAATTCCGGGACGCGCCAAAACGTCATCACCGGGCCGCGCGAAAAACCTTCGACGGTGAAGGAACCGCAGTCGAAGGAGCGGTAACTCGAGCGTTCGTTGTAACTTTCCGTTTCCGTTTGTTGATTTTGTTTCTCTTCTTTTGACATTGGAGACTCCTTATTAATTCTCTTAAGGAGTGATTTCGACCGACGCGCCGGTCGAGGGCGACCGTAAATTTCGCGTTTTGCGCGAACGCCTAGAACGTTGGGCGCGTTTGCCGTCGCCTTTCGTTCTTGTCGCCCACTAAGAGCGCGCGTCGCGGCAAAGTTTGCGAAATTTTTTAAATTTTTTTGAAATTTTTTCAAAAAACTCGAAAAAATTTTTGTCGGACAAAGAAAAACGCCGACGTTAACCGACGGCGTCGCGCCGTTTAACGTCGGCGTTTTGGGTCGGCGTTTGCGTCGCGCGTTTAAGGCCGATTAAGCGCGTCGCGTCGAAACGCCGGAGCGGGGGCCGGGGGAAGATTAAGCGTCGGCTTCCGCCTCCGCCGCCTCCGCCGCTTCTTCGAGCTTCCGTTCGTACTCGGCGCGGTCGACGTCCGGGAGGGCGCGTCGCGTTCGGGCGCCGGACGGGTTCGCGGCAATATCCGTATAGATATTAATGTCGTCGACGATTTGGAAGTCGTACATCCCGACGCAAAGGAAGTCGGCGCCGCCGTCGAGCGCGAAACGGAACCCCTGTTGCGGCGAAACGGCGCCGGCGGCGAGCGTCTTGAACGCGACCCAAGGTTCCGGGCGCGCTTCCATAAACGCTTTAGTGTCGTCCGGACGGCGGCAGTAAACGTTGTCGTGTTCCTGCGGGTGTTGCGCCGACCAATACGTCAACGGGTGGTACGTCTTCATCCAAAAGTCCGGGACGATTCCGAAGTCGAGCGCCGCTTGGAGCGTTTCGACGCGGTGCGCGCCGAGCCCCGCCGGGAGACCCGCGTCGCGAATCGTTTCGACGATCTGAGCCAAGCGGTCGAGCTTCCCTTCGCGAACGAGGCGGTCGCAAGTTTCGCCCTGCGGGTAAACCGCCGCCGAACCGCAGTCGATGGTGCGCTTGACGACGTCCGGATCGTCGGTGCATTGCGAAATTAACTTCATTTTGCCGTCGGTCCACTTCCAATAGTTGGACATCATTTGGCCCTGGTTCCAGTCGCCGAGGAAGGCGTTGATCCCGCATTCTTCCGCGAGCATGAACGTTTCGACGCACTTTTGCTCGGTGTGATACGCTTTAATTAAATCGGAAACGTAAATCAAATCGCGAGCGTGCGCGTACCCGCCGATTAAGTTGCCGCCCAAAATGACGCGGCTGACGACGAGGTCTTTGCCGAGCTTCGCGAGCGGAACTTTCGCGTTCAACTTGGCGCGCGGTTTGACGTTGAACGACGTGCGCGTCGCGCCGGAGCGACCGTCGACTTGCGCCGCTTGACCGTTTTGCGGATTTTGCGCGGCGTTTTGCGCTTCTTGCGCGACAAGGTTGCGCTCTTCGTAACTGCGCAACCCGGCGACGCTCGCGGTCGAGGCGAGCGCGGCGGCGACGGTCGTTTTCAACGCGTCGCGGCGGGTAACGTGTTGCGGGGAACGCGAGTTTTCGGACGATTTCGGTTTCATCGGAGGCTCCTTCGGCGAAGTAAAACGTTGAAAAGAAAGGAAAACGGGAGGACGCCGCGTCGGCGGCGAGCGCAAACGGCGGCGCTTTCGACGCGCGTCGAAACGCGTTCGTCGGAAACGCGTTCGTCGGAAACGCGTTGAAAACGATTATACCCGATTCGGCGTCGAATTGCGAGCGTTGCGAAGGGCGTCGCGCGAATTTTCGCGATTTTTTTTTGCGCGTCGCGACTTGTTTGATTTTTTGAAAATTGTTGCCAATAGTCGTTCGTCGGCAAAACGCGGCGCCGGGGCGGCGAACGGACGCTGGCGTCGTTTGAAAAGTTTGAAAATTGTTTGAATTTAACGTCCGTTTGAAAACGCGTCGCGATTCGACTATTTCTTGTCGACCATTTCTCGTCGTTTATTTCTCGTCGTTCTTTTCGCCGCCGGAGGTCAAGCGTTTGAACGCGTCGCGCAGCGGTTTGGGGCGCTCGGTCGGAACGGCGTCGGTCGGCGTCGGCTCCTGTTCCGGGAAGACGTTCCACCAAGCCTTTTTGACGCCGGAGAACCGCTCTTGGCGGACGATCGGCGAGCTAAGCGCCCCTTCGACGCGGATTTGCACCAGTTGGTCGCCGACGCCGCCGAGGAAGTCGGAGACGATCGGGATTTGATCGGACGCGTTCCCGAGGCGGGCGTTTAACGTTAAGTCGATCAATTTCTCTTTGTCGCGAACGGTCAACCAACCGTCGCCGAAGAGGGTGAGCGCGTTTCCTTCGAGGAGAACGCGGTTCAGTTTGAGACGGTCGCCGATGACTTGGAAGTCGACGAACGCCGAGTCGAACGCGGTTTGGTCCGGTTCCCGAACGCTAAGGATTTGAAGGATTTTGACGATTTGCGGCGACTCGTAAAGCTCCGCGTCTTGAAGGCTGAAACCGCCTTCGCCTTTGAGCGTCGCGACGTTGAGCCCTTCGCCGCGCAAGGTCGCGTAAGCGGCGACGCGACCTTGAATCGGTTTCGAACCGGGCGCGAATTCGCGGGTAACGTCGGCGAGTCGGGCGTTTTTGACGTTGAAAACGACTTTATACGTCGGGACTTGGCGGCGGTAAAAAACGCCGTCGGTCGTCGCTTGACCGTCGCAAACGCGCGCCAAAATCGGACGGCGTTCGTCGGCGGCGGAGACGGTCGCGACCGGTTGGGAAGCGGGGAACGACGCGGCGTCGCCGGAACCGAGCGTCGCGTCG
>JAFTUJ010000586.1 GCA_017466305.1 Thermoguttaceae bacterium | reverse complement strand
GGTCGTCGAATACGAAACGCGGCAGTCGTAAACGCCGGGATTCGGCAGGTTAAAGTCGAAGCGGACCGACTTGCCGTCCTTGGCTTGATTGTCGTCGTGCAGGTAGCCGTCGTCGACGAACGGACGCGTAACGTGCCCGCGCACCCAAGCGCCGTCGACGGTCGCTTGGTTCGAGTCGAGCGTCGTCGCCGGAAGGTCGCTCGCCCGAATCGGTTTCGGACGGTCGCCGTATTCGATGACTTGACCGGCTGCGAGGAGGCGCGCTTTCAGCGTTTCATACGGCAAATCTTGCGGAGCGACGTTCGCGTCGAGCGAGAGGCAGGCGGCGGTCGCGGCGCTTTGGCCGAGAATCATAAAGACCGGCTCCATTCGGATCGAACCGAACGCGATGTGCGTGCAGCTGACGCAAACCGGAACGAGGAGGTTGTCGCACTCCGCTTTTTTCGGCAAAAGCCCGCCGTAATCGATCGGATACGGGCCGCCCGGGTTGACTTGCACGTCGCCTTCGTTGCGGACGGTCGGCTTGCCGTCGGCGGTAACGTCGACGTAACGTTGAATGTGGTGCGAGTCCATGTTGTAGGAGCCCATCCCGACCGAGCGCGGCGTGTCGTCGAGGTAGCGGAGGTGGCGTTCCGAAACGACGAAGTCGCCGACCAAGCGTCGCGCTTCGCGAATGTACATTTGATGCGACCAGTTGCCGTTGTCGGTAAATTCGTCTTTCGCGAGGCCCCATTTTTGGAACTCGGCGCGGATTTTTTCCGGGACGCGCGGGTGGTTTTGCAGCGTCCACATCAGGCCCTTTTGCCAGTCGAGGTGCGCTTGGTAAATCGCTTCGCGCTCTTCGTAAGTCCCGTTCGGATAACCGTAATTGCCGCCGATGTAGTCGGTCGAAACCGCTTTGTTGTTGTTCGAGTCGGTCTTGTAGTTCGGCATCGGCGAGAAGTTCGTGAAGATCGTCTGACCGGCTTCGATGGAGCGGAAGAGGATTTCGTATTGTTTTTCGTCGTAATTTTCAGGTTTTTCAAAGGGCGCCATATTCCGCGGGTCGTTGGTGAGGCACATGCGGAGGTTGTACGCTTGAATGCGGTCGTCGCCCTCGCCGTCGGCGCCGTTGATTTGGGTGTTGACGAACGGAAGAAGGCCGCTGTCCGGATTGCCGCGCTCGACGTAAGGGTCGACCGGCCCTTCGAATTGGTGATAAATCGCGTTGCGGACTTGAATCCCGTTCAGCGTTTCGCCGTACTTGGCGTTCGGTTCGCGCCCGGTCGTGAAGGAAACGCCCGCCGCGGCCATAAGGTCGCCTTCGTAAGTCGCGTCGATAAAGATTTTACCGACGAACGTTTTCCCGGAAAGCGTCGTAATCGAGCGGATCGACGCGCCCTCTTTGACGACGCCTTTTTCGCGGTCGAGGCGTTCGTTTTTGAAGACGGGAATCTTATATTCGGCGACGAAATCTTCGAAAATCTTCTCGGCGACATGCGGTTCGAAGACCCACATCGTTTTGGTTTCGTTGTCGATGCCGCGTCCGCCTTGGCCCGGGATGCCGTTTTGACGCGGCATTTCTTGGAACGTCCAAGCGTCGTCGTTTTGGTAGTGGAGCCAAAGTCGGTGGTAAAATTCGCGCGACAGCCCGCCGATGACGGTTCGGTTGCCGGAGTCGGTGGCGCCGAGCCCGCCGCTCGAGAGGCCGCCGAGGTGTTTGTCGGGCGAAACGACGACGACCGTTTTGCCCATTTTCTTCGTTTGGACGGCGGTCGTGATCGCCGCGCTGGTTCCGCCGTAAACGACGACGTCGTATTCGTTTGCGATAGCCGGCTCGTCGGCGCGAACCGACGTTAACGGCGTCGAAAGCGCGAAAAGGGCCGCCGTCGCGCAAAAACCGGCGACGGTCGCGAAGAGCGTTTTTTTCATAAAGCGTCTCCTAAAAAGGGGAAAAGCGGGAGCGACGAACGGAGCGTCGCAACGCGTTGAAAATAGCGAGGTTAGGGCAAAATCGGCGGAATCGGCGGAGCGAAAGGCAAGAAACCGCGCCAATCCGCCGCTTCCGTCGCGTCCATTATACCCGGAGCGACCGCGCCGCGCAAGCGTTTTACAAGCGTCGACGCAAAAAAAATCGCTCGACGAGCGCTCGAAACGCCGCGCCCGACGTCGCAACCTTTGCGAAAACGCCGGTTAACGAGCCGATTTCGCAACGGTCGCGTCTTTGCCGGTCGCGCCGTCGGTTGGGCGTCGCGTTTCCTTACCGCGCTTCGAAACGGAACCCGTTGGCGCGAGCGTGTTCCTCCGCGACGGAACCGGGCGCGCCGTAAATCGTGAAACCGTCGATCTTTTCATCATATTTAATATAGCCGAACGCGCGCTTGCCGATCTTTTGCAATCCTTCGGGAAACGTAACCGTTTGCAACGCTTGGCAACCTTCAAACGCGCTCTTGCCGACGGTTTGCAATCCTTCGCCGAACGTAACCGCTCGCAACGCTTTGCAACGGGAAAACGCGTCCTCGCCGACGGTTTGCAATCCGTCGGGAAACACAATCGCTTGCAACGCTTAGCAATCGGAAAACGCCTTGCCGCCGATATTTTGTAATCCGTTGGGCAACGCGACCGCTTGCAACTTATTGCAACCGGAAAACGCTCTATCGCCGATATTTTGTAATCCGTTGGGAAACGCGACCGTTCGCAACGCCCTGCAACCGGAAAACGCGGCGTTGCCGATTGTTTGCAATCCGTTGGGCAACGCGACCGTTCGCAACGCCCTGCAACCGGAAAACGCGTAATCGCCGATCGTTTGTAATCCGTCGGGCAACGTAACCGCTCGCAACGCCCTGCAACCGGAAAACGCTCTATCGCCGACGGTTCGCAATCCGTCGGGCAACGCGACCGCTCGCAACTTATTGCAACCGGAAAACGCTTGCGGGCCAATCTTTTCAACCCCCGCCGGGACGACGTATTCGCCGGTTTTGTCGCGCGGACAAGAGAGGAGCGTTTTTCCGTCGGCGGTGAAGAGAACGCCGTCTATCAAGCGAAAACGCGCGGCGTTTCGCGGCGTTAGGTAAAACGATTTTCCGAGGAACCGACGACGAACTTCGTCCGGCGCGCTGTCGGGCAACGCGACCGCTCGCAACGCTTGGCAACCTTCAAACGCCTCTTGGCCGATTGTTCGCAATCCTTCGGGGAATGTAACCGCTAGCAACGCTTCGCATTTGTAAAACGCGTAATCGGCAATATGTTCGACGCCTTCGGGGACGACGTATTCGCCGGTTTTGTCGCGCGGACAAGAGAGGAGCGTTTTTCCGTCGGCGCTGAAGAGAACGCCGTCGAGGCGCAAACGCGGAGACGGCGTCGGTTGGGGGCGGAGCGATTCGTCGCGGCGAGGCGAAGAAGCGTCGTCCGGCGCGGAGTCGGGGCTCGCAATCGACCGCGTCTCGCTTAGGCGGCGTAGAAGACCGGCGAGGTTGTAAAACCGTATTCCGTCGGGTAACGCGAAGCTCCATAACTGGTTGCATTGGTCAAACGCGGAAGCGTCGATCGTCTGTAATCCGTCGGGGAAAATAACCGCTCGCAAACTTTTGCATTTGTAAAACGCTTGGCTTTCGATCGTTTTCAAGCCGTCGCCGAAAATAATTTTTTCCAACGAACAGCATTTGTAAAACGCTTGGCTTTCGATCGTTTTCAAGCCGTCGCCGAAAATAATTCTTTCCAACGAACGGCATTTGTAAAACGCTTCTTTGGCGATCGTTTGCAGACCGTCGGGAAACGTGATCGCTTGCAACGCTTTGCATTCGTAAAACGCGCGCTCGGCGATCTTTTCGACGCCGTCGGGAACGACGTATTCGCCGGTTTTGCCGCGGGGAGAAGTCAAGAGCGTTTTTCCGTCGGCGCTGACAAGAACGCCGTCTATCAAGCGTAAAGGCGCGGCGTGCGTCGGCGTTAAGCGAAACGATTTATCGCGGAGCCGACGACGAACTTCGTCCAGCGCGGAGTCGGGCAACGCGACCATTCGCAACGCTTTGCAACCGTAAAACGCGGCTTTGTCGATAGTTTGCAATCCGTCGGGGAGCGTAACCGCTAGCAACGCTTTGCATTTGTAAAACGCGTAATCGGCGATATGTTCGACGCCTTCCGGAACGACGTATTCGCCGGTTTGGTCGCGCGAACAAGAGAGGAGCGTCTTTCCGTCGGCGGTGAAAAGGACGCCGTCGACGGAACGCAAACGCGGCGTCGCCGTCGGCGTTAGGCGGAACGATTTACCGCGAAAACGTCGCCAAACTTCGTCCGGCGCGGAGTCCGGAAGCGCAACCGCTTGCAACGCTTCGCAACCGTAAAACGCGTCGCTTCCGATTGTTTGCAATCCTTCGGGAAGCGTAACCGCTTGCAACGCTTGGCAATCGGCAAACGTTCGCTCGGCGATTATTTCGACGCCTTCCGGGACGACGTATTCGCCGGTTTTGTCGCGGGAGCAAGACAGGAGCGTCTTTCCGTCGGCGCTGAAAAGGACGTCGTCGACGAGGCGCAAACGCGGCGTCGCCGTCGGCGTTAGGCGGATAGATTTACCGCGGAAGCGGAAAAGAGGCCAAACTCCGTCCGGCGCTGAGTCGGGAAGCGTGATCGTTTGCAACGCTTGGCAATCGGAAAACGCGTAATAGGCGACTGTTTGCAATCCTTTGGGTAACGTAACCGCTTGCAACGCTTTACAATCGGAAAATGCTCGCTCGGCGATTGTTTCGACGACTTCCGGGACGACGTATTCGCCGGTTTTGTCGCGGGGGCAAGACAGGAGCGTCTTTCCGTCGGCG
>JAFTUJ010000585.1 GCA_017466305.1 Thermoguttaceae bacterium | reverse complement strand
TCCGTCCGACGCCGCGTTCCGAACCGTTCGGTCGCTCGAACCTTCGAGTCGAATCTTCGAGCCGAACCGTTCGCGAACCCGCCGTCACCCGCCCGAGCCGCGACGATAAAAGAGCAAAAATCAAACCGACCTTTGGAGGCGTTTAATGGCCAACTATTTTAGCGACAACCAAGACATTAAATTTCTTCTCGACTATTTCGACCTGAAAGAAATTGCGGCGATGCAAGAACGCGAAACGCCGAACGGCGACGCCGATTACGCTCCGCGCGACCTCGACGACGCCGTCGACAACTACCGCCGCGTCTTGGAGATCGTCGGCGAAATTTCCGCCGAAACGCTCGCGAAAAACGCCGAAAAAGTCGACGAAGAGGGGAACACGCTCAACGAAAATCAAACGGTTACCCTTCACCCGCTCGTTCAAGAAAACCTCGACAAAATGAGTCGCGCCGACCTGCAAGGCTTCACCCTGCCGCGCAAATACGGCGGTATCAACTGCCCGACGCTGATTTACACGATGGCGACCGAAATCGTCGCGCGCGGCGACTGCTCGTTCATGAACATGTTCGGGCTCCAAGGGATCGCCGACACCATTTACGCCTTCGCGTCGGACGAAATTAAGGACGAATACCTCCCGAAATTCGCGTCCGGCGAAGTGACCGGCGCGATGGTTTTGACCGAGCCTGACGCCGGTTCCGACCTCCAAGCCGTCCGTCTCCGCGCCGAGCAAGACGAAAACGGGAACTGGTTCCTCAACGGCGTTAAACGCTTCATTACCAACGGTTGCGGCGAAGTTCTCCTCGTCTTGGCGCGGAGCGAAGCGCAAATCGCCGACGGTCGCGGTTTGAGCCTCTTCATCGCCGACCGCGGTCCGACGGTGAAAGTTCGCCACCTCGAACACAAGCTCGGGATTCACGGTTCGCCGACCTGCGAACTCGTTTTCAACAACACCCCTTGCCGCCTGATCGGCGAACGCCAACGCGGCCTCATCACGTACGTTTTGGCGTTGATGAACGGCGCCCGCCTCGGCATCGCGGCGCAATCGCTCGGCGTCGCGGAAGCGGCGGCCCGCTTGGCTCGCGACTACGCCAACTCCCGCGAACAATTCGGCGCGCCGATCGAACAACTCGCTCCGGTCGCCGAAATGGTTCTCGATTCTCGCGTTAAGATCGAAGCGGCGCGCGCGCTCGCTTACGAAACGGCCCGCGTTTGCGACTTCGAAAACAACACGAACCGTCTCCTCGAACGCAACGCCGACGCGTTGACCGCCGAAGAAAAGAAATCGTTCAAGCAAAAGGCCCGCGCCTACAAGAAGCTGAACGCGATGCTCACCCCGATGAGCAAGTATTACTGCAGCGAAATGTCGATTTCCGTCGCGACCGACGCGATTCAAGTCCTCGGCGGAAGCGGCTACATGAAGGACTACGCGGCGGAACGCTACCTCCGCGACGCCCGCATCACGACGATTTACGAAGGGACGTCGCAACTGCAAGTCGTCGCGGCGATTCGCGGCTTAACCTCCGGCGTTTTCCAAGGTTACGTCGCCGAATTTGAAGCGAAAGACCTCGGCGACGAAGCGCTTGAAGCGTTGAAAGAAAAGCTGATCGCCGTTCGCGCGGAACTCGACGACGCGATCGCTTACGCCCGCGGTCTCGGCGCCTCTTACGTCGACCTCCGCGCCCGCAAGCTCGTCGACGCCGGAATCGCGATTCTCGTCGGCCACTACCTCCTGTCGCAAGCGACGAAATGCGACCGCAAGAAGAAGGTCGTCGATTACTTTGTCGCGAAAGAACTTCCGCTGATTCGCGCCGCGATCGCGACGGTTCAAAACGGGTCGACGCGGGTTTTGGACGACTACCTCGAGTTCGTCGGCCCGGTTTCCGCCGACGCTTGATTCGAAAGTTCGCGCTAACCCTTGGGAGCGTTCGACCATTTTAACTCGTTCGTTCCCAAGACGTTAAATTGCGCCGCGTTTTTAGCTTAAAAGGACTCGAACGCCGTTTCGAGTCCTTTTTTCGTCCCGCGTCGAAATCGTTTTTTCCGCCTTCCGCTCTCGCCCGGTCACCCTTTTTCTTTTTCCCTTTCCCCGCTTTTTAGTTTTCCGGAGTTTCCCTAATGCAAGACGAATGCTTGATTTGCGGCGCGCCGTTAGAATACTTGCTCGAAGACGCCGAGATGAAATGCGCGATTTGCGGCGCGGTCGAGCGTTCGAAAACACGTTGCGTCGCCGGCTGTTACGTTTGCGACGCTTGCCATTCGTCCGGCGTCGACGCGATTTTCGGCGTCTGCTTGGCGGAGAAGTCGCTCGACCCGCTCGCGATTTTCCGGCGGCTGACGGCGCTTCCGTTCTGCAACTTACACGGCCCGGAACACCATATTATCGTCGCGGCGTCCCTTTTGACGGCTTATCGCAACGCGGGCGGACGTCTCGACTTACGTTCGGCGCTCGTCGAAGCGCGCAACCGCGGCGGACGCGTCCCGGGCGGCGTTTGCGGTTTTTGGGGCGCTTGCGGAGCGGGCGTTTCGGTCGGCATTTTCGTTTCGATCGCGACCGGTTCGACGCCGCTCGCCGGTCGGGAATTCGGGCTCGCCAACCTCGCGACGTCGAAGGCTTTAGGCGAAATCGGCGCGGTCGGCGGCCCCCGGTGTTGCAAGCGCGACTCTTATTTGGCGATTCTCGCGGCGGTCGAGTTCGCCCGCGAAAACCTCGGCGTCGCCATGCAAATCGCCGACTCGCTCCCGGTCGTTTGCGCCCATTCGACGCGAAACAACCAATGCCTCGGCGCCCGCTGCCCTTTTTTCCCGCAAAACCGTTAAACTCCGCCGCTTAACGCGTTCCTTCCGACGCCGCGTTCCTTAATTCGACGTTGTTTAACGGTTTACGTCGCTCTTTTTTCCGCCGACGTCCGCCGTTTCGCCCGCCGACGCCGCGACTTTAACGGTCGCGACACGATTATTCAATCGCCGTCGCCTCCGTCGGCGTCGCCGTCGCCCCCGTCGTCCGCCCCGTCGAACGCCGTCTCCGCGTTGTTCGACGTTTTATCGTCATT